>JAHHTR010000002.1 GCA_020024515.1 Angelakisella sp. | reverse complement strand
ATTAACTTATATTTTTATATATATTTTAAGAATAATATAATTATTATAATTTTGGAGGATTTTAGTATGACATATCAAGAAGTATTTGAAAAACTAAAAAAAACAATCGGTAAAGGCAATGTGAAAAATATAAATGAGCATTTGGCTTATCAGTTTCATATCGTTGGTGATGGTGAAGGTACATTTTATATTGAAGTACTAAATAATAAACTTAATGTTGAGCCATTTGATTATCAAGACAGAAATTTGGCAATAGATGTTTCTGCAAAGGTTCTTGAAGGTATTTTTGCAAATAAAGTTATGCTTCAAGATGCTATTGATAATGGAAGTGCCGTTGTTTTCGGTGATACAACAAAAGTTTCTGTTTTGCAAGAAATTTTAACTAAAAAAGTTAAGGAAGAAAAGAAAACTGTAAAAAAAGACAAAAAACAGGAAGTGAAAACAGAAAATGCAGAGCTGCCACCGGAAGATTTGTCTAAAAAAGATGAAAAAGCTACTGTAAAATCAGAGAGCAAGACAGAAGTTAAGGAAGAAGTAAAAACAGAAGATAAAAAAGAAAGCAAAAAAACAGGACATAAAAAAGCGGCAAAAAAGGAAGTAAAATCCAAGAAATGAGAATTTCATCAAAATAAATACATTTAATGTACATAGATAATGTTTTTATTAAAATCTGATAACACGGAGATTTAAAACATACCTACTTGCATATATTGTAAGTAGGTATATTGTCTCTATTTTTGTATATATAATATATTTTTTTTAAAAATGTAAAAATTTTGCAATAAAAAGTCGAATTATATATATATTGGTCGCTTTTAATTAATAATATATTTATATTTTATTACATAAAATAGGTATTATTAAATTTGAAAGTTAGTTTTTAAAACTTACAGGAGGTTGACATTTGGAAAGCGTAATTAAAACGGTAAACCTTCGCAAAGCTTATAGAGTAGGTAATGAAAAAGTAGTTGCGTTAGACTGTATAAATTTGGAGATACCCAAAGGGCAGGTTTGTTGCATACTGGGTACTTCGGGTTCCGGTAAGTCTACTTTACTAAATCAGCTTGCGGGACTTGAAAAACCCACACGTGGTGAAGTTTATATTAAAAATAAAAAAATATCGGTAATGACAGAAAAACAGCTTGCTCATTTTCGTCAAAGAAATGTAGGATTTGTGTTTCAGTCCTACAATTTGTTGCAGGGAATGTCTGCTATTGATAATGTAGCAATTCCCATGACATTTCGCGGAGTATCAAAAACAAAGAGAATAAAATTGGCAAAAGAAATGCTGAAAAAGGTTGGCTTGGGTAAAAGAATGTCACATAAGCCAAAGGAGATGTCTGGTGGACAGCAACAAAGAGTCGGTATTGCACGAGCTTTTGTTGCAAAGCCCGATGTTGTATTTGCCGATGAGCCGACAGGTAACCTAGATACTCGTACAACACGTGAGATTATGGATTTGTTTTTGGAGTTTTCACGTCACTATGGTATAACTATTGTTTTGGTAAGCCATGACCAAAATCTTGCAAGATATGCAGATAGAATAGTAACACTTGTTGACGGTGAAATAATAGGGGATAAGCTAAATCACAGTTTATATGATGTTACAAACGAACTGCGAGAACTAGTTAAGCCTATGGTTCAAAATGAACAGTATGATGAGCTTGCAAAAATAGTTCTCAAATATACAAGCGAATATACAGAAGGTGTATGTGTTCAGGCTCTGGAAGACAATTTTACTGATTTGGAAAATCCTCAAAAATTTATGGAAACATTGATAGACAGGATAGATAATGAGATAGAAAAAAGTTTGTTTTTACGTATTGGACGTGAGACAGGTGCTATTCCAAAAGAAACAGATAGTAAACGATTGGCACAAAATAAGTCTAATCGTGAAAAAATAGTCACTTCAAAAGACAAAAAGAAAAAAGATAAAAAGAGTTTTTGGGATAAATTTAAAAAGAAAAAGATAGAAGTAGACCAAACAACAAAACATGAGAAAACGACAGAAACAAATACTAAAATTAAGACAGAAATTCAAAAAACAGAAAATGAGACGAAAAAAGAAGTGACAGATAACGAAAAAAGTAATCTTAAAACTGTAACTGTTAAAGAAAATAATGCCGATGAGATTGTTATTGAATACAAAGACGATGTTAATTTATCGGAAGATGTATATACAGATATAGTGAAAGATGAAGATAAAACAAATACTGAAAAATCCAATACGGAGGGTAATAAATAATGAAAAAAAGGGTATTTTCCATGATGATATGCTTTGCACTGATGTTTACATTGTTGCTGCCAAATAGTGTGGTAGACGCTAAGGCTAAAAACAGTGAAAACGATAACAGTGCAAACAGTACAATAGGAATGAGCAATGTGCGTTTAGATGTAACTAAAATCAAAACAACCAATGGAACAACAGTAGTATATGATCCTGCAAATGGATTGTATAGAAGTCCAAAGATATTTTCAGGTTACTACGTTGATTTTGAAGTTTCATTTAGCGGAAAAAATTTGGCTTCCAGCTCAGATATTGAGAATAAACTAATGGCAGCTAAATATTTTGGCTCTTTTAATTCTGTCGATAATTCAAATAGGCCTAATGCTGATAAGCAAACAGATTTTTATGTTACAAAAGCAGGTGAATATGCGAGTATCACAATTAAAAATATGAGATATTCAGGTGTTGGAAAAGAACTTGTGCTACCGATTTTACAAGATGATGGTACCCTAATCAGCGTTCCTTTTAGTATTCCTGAAGAATTTTTTAAGGTAGAGCCATCTACACCACCCAAACCAGAACTTGAAAAACCTGAAATAGCTGTTGAAACTCCTTATGTAATAATCAGTGGTTACACTTACGGCAATGAAGAAAATGTTACAGCAGGTGATAAATTTACACTAAATTTGCAACTTAGAAACACAAGTCAAAATATAGATGTAACAAATATGATACTTACTATTGAGACCCCTGATTCAATGATACTTACAAATTCTTCAAATACAATTCATATTCCGCTATTGCAGGCAAACGAAGCTATTTCAAAATCAATGAAAGTTTCAGTTAAGCCGAGTTCTGAGGCAGAATCTCAAAAGATTACTTTAAAAATGAACTATCAATATATAGGTAATAATGAAAGAAAGTCATTTGACAGAGTAGAGGTTATAACCGTACCTGTAACACAACTTGACAGATTTGAGCTAACGAGTGTTGAAATTCCCGAAAAGAGTGTTGACGGTGAAGAAATACTTGTTACAGTGAACTATGTAAATAAAGGCAGATCACAAGCATTTAACTTGTCTGCTGAAATTCAAGGTGAGTTTGCAAATCCGGGACAAAAGAAAAACCTAGGGAACTTAGCTTCGGGTGCAACAGGTTCAACAGACTTTTATATCCGACCAAGCAAAACAGGTGTACTTTCAGGTGAAATTGTTATGGTATATGAAGACACAAATGCGGTTGAACATGAACAAAAGATACAGTTTAATACAAATATCGAAGAAAAATTCGTTCCGGAAAACAAATTCCCTAATATGCCAACAGATCCTATGCCTGAACCTAAAAAAAGTAAATGGCCTATCTATCTGATGGTAGGTGGAGCGGTACTGGTTCTTGTAGTAGTTATCGTAGTAGTTAAGAAGATTAGACAAAAGAGGAGAGAGGAAGAAGATGCGGATCTCTGATATGCTCAGCATTTGCTGGAAAAACCTGACACGCAGAAAGCTTAGAACGGTTCTTACAGCATTGGGTGTTGTTATTGGTGTATGTGCTATTCTTGTTATGATTTCCATAGGTATCGGTTTGGAGCAATACTTTGACAGCATGCTTGAAGGTATGGGCGACCTTACTGTTATCGAAGTAATGGCATGGGGTGAAAAAGAAAATGTAAAACTTGATACCAAAACCATAGCATCTTTTCAAGCTCTCAAAGGCGTGCAGGGTGTAACACCATTTTGGCAAGTGTACGAAATGGAATTTAATATGAGAACAGAAGACGAGAGATATAATACCAAAAGACCCAGTACAAAAGATGAACAGTATTATGGAAGAATACAACTTATCGGTGTATATTCCGATGCTTTGGAACAAATGGGATATAGCGCGGATAAGGGTCAAATGTTTGCAGAAAATGACAAACCGTTTACTGCTGTTGTAGGTTCTGAGTTTGTTTATAAATTTATAGATACAAAACGCAGACCGGGTAAAGGAGACAGACGTAATCCATGGCCAAAAGAAGACGGTACCATTGATGATCCGTTTTTTGATATATTAAAGCAAAGAATGGTAATGTACCAAGCACTACCAAAGAAAGACGAGAAAGATCCTGATAAATTTTTTGAAGTAACTCCGATAATTAAAGGTGTTTTGAAGGCAGACGAAAACGACTGGCAGATGAGAAATGCCGTAATTATGGATGTTAATGATTTAAAATTATTAATAGAAAAGTACAACAAAATGGCAGGTATAAAGAAAAAAGTTGAAACTAAATTTGAAAACGTACGTGTAAAATGTAAGAGCATTGACGATGTTTTACCTGTGCAAAAAGAAATTGAAAAAATGGGCTTCTTCTGTAACAGTATGGAAAGTATGCGTAAAAGTATGCAAGAACAATCACGTATGATACAAATGGTTTTGGGTGGACTTGCGGCCATTTCACTTTTTGTTGCGGCTATCGGTATAGCAAACACAATGGTTATGTCAATTATCGAGCGAACAAAAGAAATTGGTATTATGAAAGTTATAGGCGCAGAGCTGCACAACATTCGTACAATGTTTCTGATAGAAGCCGGTATGATAGGCTTTTTGGGAGGTTTAATAGGTGTCATATTCAGCTATATAATTTCTTTTACCATAAACTATTTTATGGCTGAGGGTATGGGACGACAAATATCAGTAATTCCACTATGGCTTGTTGGTTTTGCGTTACTGTTTTCTATATTGATAGGTGTTATCTTCGGATTTTTGCCTGCAAACAGAGCGGTTAAAATTTCAGCATTGGAAGCTATTAAACACGATTAATTTTAAAATAAAGATAACTGTGATTTACGGTTATCTTTATTTTTTTTGAAAATACAAGAACAAATTTTCGTAAAACTCTTTTTATTTTAAAAATTATATGTTATAATGTGATTGTCTATAATAATATCTAGATTTTTACTTATGGAAATATTGCACATTTAATATCTATCAGTTCAAATAGCTTTTTTATTTAAATTTTCTGTTACACTATAAAAAATATTTGGAAATATATTTATTAAACAAATACACTATCTGTAATTGTGTGGCATTACTTTAAAAGTTATTATATAAATTAGGAGGCAAAAATGGCTGAACAATTCATATTACATTCATCATATAAACCGACAGGCGACCAACCGCAAGCGATAGAGTCACTATCAAAAGGTGTTTTGAACGGAGAAAAAGAGCAGACACTTTTGGGTGTAACAGGTTCGGGAAAAACTTTTACTATGGCAAATATTATTGCAAAAACCAATAAACCGACACTTATACTTGCGCATAATAAGACACTTGCAGCACAGTTGTGTTCGGAGTTTCGTGAATTTTTTCCTGAAAATGCAGTAGAATATTTTGTATCATACTATGACTACTATCAGCCGGAAGCATATATTGCCTCAACCGATACTTATATTGAAAAAGACAGCGCAATTAATGAGGAGATTGATAGACTTCGTCACTCGGCGACGGCGTCGCTTAGTGAAAGGCGAGATGTTATAATAGTTGCGAGTGTATCGTGTATATATACTCTTGGCAATCCAATAGACTATAAAAATATGATACTTTCGCTGCGTGTCGGTATGACAAGGGAACGTAATGAGGTTATGAAAAAACTTGTAGAATTGCAATATGAAAGAAATGATATTGCTTTTGCAAGAAATAAGTTTCGTGTGCGTGGCGATGTGTTGGAAATATACCCTGCATATTCATCAGATGTTGCGTTTAGGGTAGAGTTTTTCGGTGACGAGATAGACAGAATATCGGAAATAAATGTTGTCACAGGTGAAGTGAAAAATTTTGTTTCACATATTGCCATATATCCCGCATCACACTATATAACACCGCATGAACAACTATTGGAAGCTATTGCGGATTTAAGACAAGAGTGCGACGAAAGAGTCAAATACTTTACCGAGAACGGAAAGTTTATTGAGGCGCAGAGAATAGCCGAACGTACGAACTATGATATAGAAATGCTTTTGGAAGTTGGTTTTTGTTCGGGAATAGAAAACTATTCACGTGTTTTGTCACGCAGACCTGCGGGCAGCACACCTTTTACACTCCTTGACTATTTCCCTGATGATTATCTTATGTTTGTTGATGAATCACACGTTACTTTGCCACAGGTTCGCGGAATGTATGGCGGTGATAAGGCACGAAAAACAAACCTTATTGAATATGGTTTCCGTTTGCCATCAGCTTTGGACAACAGACCTCTCAATTTTGATGAATTTACAGATAAGATTAATCAAATTATATATGTAAGTGCCACTCCGCAAAATTATGAAAAAGACAGAAGTTCAAATATTGTTGAACAGATTATACGTCCCACAGGTCTGCTTGACCCGAAAATTGATGTAAGAAAAGTAGAGGGACAGATTGATGATTTAATATCTGAAATAAATAAACGTGTCAATTTAAAAGAGAGAGTGCTTGTTACAACTCTTACAAAGAAAATGGCGGAAGATTTGACTGATTATTTTATAAAAGTCGGTATAAAAGTAAAATATATGCACCACGATATAGATACAATGGAGCGTATGGAAATTATACGAGACTTGCGAATGGGCGAGATAGATGTGCTTGTTGGTATTAACCTATTGAGAGAAGGACTGGATATTCCCGAAGTTTCGCTTGTGGCAATTCTTGATGCCGATAAAGAGGGATTTTTGCGTTCAGAGTCTTCGCTTGTGCAGACTATTGGACGTGCTGCACGTAATGACCATGGTACAGTTATTATGTATGCGGATACAATAACAAATTCGATGGAGAGAGCGATAAGCGAGACAAACCGCCGACGTGCTATCCAAGAGAGATATAATGAAGAAAACGGAATAGTACCAAAATCAATTCATAAAGAAATCAGAGATTTGCTTGAAATATCGGTAGATGAAAAGGGCAATAAAAAGACAAAGAAAATGTCAGCAAAAGAAAAAGATGCTATGATAATAAAACTTACAAATGAGATGAAAAATGCGGCAAAATTACTTGAATTTGAACATGCGGCGTTTTTACGTGATGAGATAGAAAAACTTAAAAAACAAAAGTAGTTATTTATTAGGGAGAAAAATATGACAAAAGATAAAATCATTATAAAGGGAGCTAGGGAAAATAACCTCAAAAATATAGATTTGGAATTGCCAAGAGATAAGCTTATTGTGTTTACAGGACTTTCGGGTTCCGGTAAAACTTCTCTTGCTTTTGACACAATATATGCAGACGGACAAAGACGATATGTAGAAAGCTTATCTTCCTATGCCCGTCAGTTCTTGGGACAAATGGATAAGCCTGATGTGGATTATATCGAAGGACTTTCACCCGCAATATCAATAGACCAAAAGACAACTTCAAAAAATCCACGTTCGACTGTTGGTACGGTTACAGAGATATATGACTATTTAAGACTACTCTTTGCAAGAGTCGGTGTGCCACATTGTCCGATATGTGGCAGAGAGATAAAACAGCAGACAGTTGACCAAATGGTTGATAGAATAATGGAGTTGCCACAGGGAACGAAGTTTCAAGTACTTGCACCGGTAGTCAGACAACGAAAAGGTGAACACTCAAAAGAGTTTGATTCCGCACGTCGTTCGGGCTTTGTGCGTGTGCGAGTTGATGGCAATATGTATGATTTGAGCGAAGAAATAAAGCTTGAAAAGAATAAGAAGCATACAATAGAAATTGTCATTGACAGACTTGTTATGAAAGATGATATACAGTCAAGACTAACAGACTCTCTTGAAATAGCACTTAATCTGACAGGGGGGCTTGTGCTGATTGACGTAATAGGCAGAGAAGAAATGCTGTTTTCACAAAATTATGCTTGTCCCGAGCATGGTGTGGCGATAGAAGATTTATCTCCACGTATGTTTTCTTTTAACAGTCCGCAGGGTGCGTGTGACAAATGTACAGGTCTCGGAGTTTTCCAAAAAGTAGATCCAGACTTAGTTATAAGAGACAGAAACGTGTCAATAAAAGATGGTGCGATACGTGCGTCCGGTTGGAGTTATGCCGATGGAAGTATTGCGAAAATGTATTTTGACGGCTTGTCAAAGGCTTATGGTGTTCCGCTTGATATACCAGTAAAAGATATGCCGAAAGACAAATTTGATATTATAATGTTCGGTACCAATGGTGATAAGTTTGAAATGGTGCGAGAAGTAGGCGCAACACGTACAAAATGTTATGATGATTTTGAGGGTGTTGTAAATAATCTTGAAAGACGATACAAAGAGTCATCAAGTGAATATGCACGATACGAAATATCAAATTATATGTCACAGGAAATGTGTCCTGCTTGTAAAGGCAAGAGATTAAAGGATATAGTGCTTTCCGTTACAGTTGGTGATAAAAATATTGCCGATGTTTGTGATATGTCGGTTAATGATGCAATAGATTTTTTTGAAACTTTGACGCTTAGCGATACAGAAAAGCTGATTGCTGAAAGAATTCTGAAAGAAATAAGAGAAAGACTTGGATTTTTGAAGAATGTGGGGCTTGAATATCTTACAATGTATCGTTCGGCAGGTACTCTGTCGGGTGGCGAGAGCCAAAGAATAAGACTAGCCACACAAATAGGTTCATCACTTGTGGGGGTGCTGTATATCCTTGATGAGCCAAGTATCGGTTTGCATCAAAGAGATAATGACAGGCTTATAGCTACACTTAAACATTTGCGAGATTTGGGCAATACCGTAATTGTTGTTGAGCATGATGATGACACAATGCGTGCGTCAGATTTTATTGTAGATGTTGGTCCGGGTGCGGGTGTACATGGCGGAAATATTGTCTTTGCCGGTACTCCACAAGATATTCTAAATTGCGAAGCTTCGGTCACGGGTAGATTTTTGAGCGGAAAAGAGACTATACCCATACCGAAAACTCGAAGAAAAGGTAATGGTGAATTTATAACTGTAAAAGGAGCAACAGAAAATAATCTTAAAAATTTAAATGTAAAATTCCCACTTGGTACATTTTTATCGGTAACAGGTGTCTCAGGTTCAGGTAAGAGTTCACTTGTAAATGAAGTATTGTTAAAAGGGTTAAATCAAATTATAAACAGTTCAAGAGAACGACCGGGTAAGTTTAAATCTATTGAGGGCATAGAAAATATTGACAAAATAATCAGTATTGACCAGTCACCAATAGGCAGAACACCACGTTCAAACCCCGCAACATATACAGGCGCATTTAATGATATACGAGAACTTTTCGCCTCAACGAATGACGCAAAAATGCGTGGATACAAGGCTGGCAGATTTTCATTTAATGTAAAAGGTGGCAGATGTGAATTTTGCGAGGGTGATGGTATGCTCAAAATTGAAATGCACTTTTTGCCGGATGTATTTGTGCCTTGTGAAGTGTGTAAGGGTAAGAGATATAATCGTGAAACACTTGAAATTAAGTTTAAAGGCAAAAACATACACGAAGTTTTGGAAATGACAGTTGAGGAGGGACTTGAATTTTTTGAAAATCACCCAAAGATAAGGAGAAAGTTACAGACTCTTTACGATGTGGGACTTGGATATATAAAAATAGGGCAGCCTGCAACAACTCTTTCGGGTGGTGAGGCACAGAGAGTTAAGCTTGCGACAGAATTATCAAAGAAAAATACAGGCAAAACACTGTATGTACTCGATGAACCGACAACAGGACTGCACTCGGCAGATGTCAAAAAATTGATTGAAGTTTTGCAGAGATTTGTAGACAACGGTAATACAGTTATCGTTATTGAACACAATATGGATATAATAAAAACTTCCGATTATGTTATTGACTTAGGTCCCGAAGGTGGCGACAAGGGTGGCAAAACAGTATTTAGCGGTACACCAGAAGCTATGATGAGGTGCGAAAAATCATATACAGGTGAGTACTTAAAAAAACATATTTTAAATAAATAGGTAAAATAACGGTATATTTTGACTTTTTTCACTTGACAAAAGCATTATATACCGTCATAATCTATACTGTATATTTTTTAAAAAAAGAGATAGTATGAAAATAGCGGTTATAGATTTTTCGGGTGCGGGAAAATTGACACTGATAAAATATTTGTCAAAATAATATGATATATCGTATTTGTATCTTGATACAGTTCACTTTGAAGAAAACTGGAAAGAGAGAAAAAAAGATGCACTTAATATGGTATTGGAATTTATGAAAAAAGATAGTTGGGTAATGGATGGAAATTATTCAAATTTTTTGCGAAAAGAAAGACTTAAACAGGCTGATTATATAATATTTTTGAATTTTTCAAGAGTTAATTGTTTGTTTAGGGCATTTAAAAGATATTTTAATAACAGAAATACTGTGAGAGAGAGTATGGCAAAGGGCTGTATTGAAAAATTTGACAAAGAGTTTATTTTGCGGTTTTTGCGAGACGAAAGAACGAAGGAAAGAAAACAGCATTTTGAAAGTATTGTAAAACAATATAAAACAAAAACAGTTGTTATAGAAAATCAAAGAGAAATGGATAAATTTAAGTCAAATTTATTTAATAATATAAATCAAGGAGTTGTTTGAGCAGATGACAGTAAAGTCAAAAGCAAAATATGATAATGAGAGCATATCCTCATTAAAAGGTGCTGACCGAGTACGAAAAAGACCCGGTGTAATATTTGGTTCTGACGGTATAGAGGGTTGTCAGCATTCTGTATTTGAAATATTGTCAAACTCTATTGATGAGGCAAGACAAGGACATGGAGATAAAATTATTGTGAGCCGATTTAAAGACGGTTCTATACAAATACAGGATTTCGGACGAGGTTGTCCGGTAGATTTTAATAATAATGAGCAAAAGTATAACTGGGAACTTGTTTTTTGTGAGCTATACGCAGGCGGTAAGTATTCAAAAGGTGCGGATAGCTATGAGTTCTCACTGGGACTAAACGGACTTGGTCTATGTGCAACACAGTATTCATCGGAGCATATGGACGTTGAAGTTATACGTGACGGTTATAGATATAATTTGCACTTTGAAAAAGGCGAAAACGTTGGCGGACTGCAAAAGAAAAAGACAAATAATAAGCAAACAGGCACAAAAATTTGCTGGAAACCCGATCTCGATGTATTCACTGATATAGACATAAAAAAAGATTATTTTGTTGATGTAATGAAAAAGCAAGCTGTTGTCAATAATGGTTTGCAACTCATTTTGTCATTTGAAGATGACGATGGAGAACAAACAGAAGAAGTCTTTTATTATGAAAGAGGTATAGAGGACTATTGCGCGGAACTTGCACAGGGAGAAATGCTGTCACCTGTTCAGATGTGGTCTGGTGAACGAGAGGGACGAGACAGAGAAGATAAAGATGACTACAAGGTATTATTAAATGTAGCGCTTTGCTTTTCAAATAAATTTCATATAACAGAGTATTATCATAATTCCAGCCATTTGGAGTATGGCGGTAGCCCTGAGCGTGCGGTTAAAATTGCCACAGTTTATCAAATAGACAGATACCTAAAACAAGGCAACAAGTATCTTAAAAATGAATCGAAAATAACTTATCAAGATATAGAAGACTGTTTAATTCTTGTTTCATCATCATTTTCAACACAGACTTCTTATGAAAATCAGACAAAGAAGTCAATTACAAATAAATTTATATATGAGTGTATGACAGAATTTTTAAAGCACCAATTAGAAGTTTATTTTGTTGAAAATCCAGATGACGCAAACAGAATAGCAGAACAGGTGCTTATTAATAAACGCAGTCGTGAAAATGCTGAAAAGACACGTTTAAATCTAAAAAAGAAACTTGCAGGTAACATTGATTTATCAAACAGAGTGCAAAAGTTTGTAGATTGCAGAACAAAGGATACCTCTCGCAGAGAGCTGTATATAGTGGAGGGCGATTCAGCTCTTGGCTCTTGCAAACTTGGCAGAGATTCCGAATTTCAGGGTATTATGCCTGTAAGGGGAAAGATACTTAACTGTTTAAAGACTGACTATGACAAGATATTTAAAAATGACATAATAACAGATTTGCTTAAAGTAATGGGTTGTGGCGTAGAAGTTAAGTCAAAGGCCAATAAGGAACTTAATTCTTTCGATTTGGAGGGACTGCGTTGGAACAAGATAGTGATATGTACAGATGCTGATGTTGACGGATTTCAGATTAGAACATTGATACTTACAATGTTATATAGACTAACGCCTACACTTATAGAAAAGGGTTATGTATATATTGCGGAATCTCCTCTTTATGAGATAACAACAAAGGACAATACTTATTTTGCCTATGACCAAAAAGAAAAAGAAGAAATATGTGTAAAGCTAAAAAATCAAAAGTATACTTTGCAACGATCAAAAGGTTTGGGCGAAAATGAGCCTGAAATGATGTGGCTTACAACAATGAATCCAAAGACACGTCGCCTTATAAAAGTTACACCGAATGATATAGCGACAACTACCGAAATATTTGATATTTTGCTTGGTGATAATTTACAGGGAAGAAAAGACTATATTTCAAAATATGGCGGAATGTATTTGGAAAAAGCGGATATTTCATAAAATAAAGGTGATATTAAGTGAAAAAATTAGCGGAAGAAACAGTATTTTTATTAAAAGAAAAAGGACTTACCTTTGCAACAGCGGAAAGCTGTACAGGTGGTTTAATTTCAGCAACAATTACACAGATTTCGGGTGTTTCAGCAATATTTTACGGTGGAATGGTAACGTATAATAACGAAATCAAAAATAAAATTTTGGGTGTAAAAAAAGAAACACTGGAAGAATATTCAGCAGTATCACAGGAAACAGCTGAGGAAATGGCATATAATATATGTGAAAAAATGAATGTGAAAATAGGTGTGGCAGTTACTGGAAATGCAGGACCGAATCCATCGGAAAATAAGCCTGTGGGTATGGTTTATGTATCGGTTTACAGCAAAAATTTTAAAAAGACGGTTGAACTCAGCAAACAGTTACAAGGAAATGAGAGCCGAGACGAAATAAGAAAAGTAGCGGTTAAAACAGCACTGTTACTTTTACAGGAGACAGTGAAATATTATTAAAAATCTTTTTGGTGGAATGGAGGAAGAAAAACTGTGGCAAAAAAGACAACAGACAGCGATAAAAGTGCAAAGAAAAATGTACTGTCAGGATATATTGAAAATGCCGGACTTGTAATAGAGCAACCAATAGCAGAGACTTTGAAAACAAACTATATGCCCTATGCAATGAGTGTTATAGTGTCACGTGCTATTCCGGAAATAGACGGTTTTAAGCCTTCGCACAGAAAAATACTTTATACTATGTATAAAATGGGGCTACTAAATGGCAACAGAATAAAATCCGCAAATATTGTCGGACAAACTATGCGATTAAATCCGCATGGCGATATGTCTATTTATGAAACTATGGTAAGACTTTCAAGGGGTTATGACGCACTTCTTTGCCCATTTGTCGATAGTAAGGGTAACTTCGGTAAGTCTTATTCACGAGATATGGCGTTTGCCGCATCTCGTTATACAGAGGCAAAGCTTGAAAAAATATGCACACAGATATTTTCGGATATAGACAAGGATACAGTAGATTTTGTAGATAATTATGACAGCACAATGAAAGAGCCGTCACTACTCCCTGTAACATTTCCAACAATACTTGCAAATATAAATACAGGTATAGCGGTAGGTATGGCGAGTAATATAGCATCGTTTAATTTAAAAGAACTTTGCAATACAACAATAGCGAGAATAAAAAATCCCAATGCTGTTATACTTGACACATTAAAAGCACCTGATTTTACAAGTGGCGGATATCTACTCTATGATGAAGATGAATTAAATAAAATTTACTCAACAGGTAAAGGTACAGTTCGTATTCGCAGCAAATACATCTATGATAAGGCAAACAATTGCATTGATATTACGGAAATCCCACCAACTTCAACAATAGAAGTTATAGTTGACAAGATAGTTGATCAAGTAAAGAGCGGTAAAATTCGTGAAATTGTTGATGTAAGAGACGAGACGGATTTATCTGGTTTAAAACTGACAATAGACCTAAAACGTGGTGTTGACGCAGACAAACTAATGCAAAAACTATATAAAAATACAGGTTTGGAGGCTACTTTTTCCTGTAATTTCAATGTGCTTATCGGTGGTACTCCGCAAGTAATGGGTGTTGGTACGATTCTTGATGAGTGGACAGAGTTCAGACGTGGTTGCGTAAAACGTGGTATAGCTTTTGACCTTGAAAAGAAAAAGGAGAAGTTACACCTATTAAAAGGACTTAAAAAAATACTCTTAGATATAGATAAGGCAATCAAGATAATAAGAGAGACAGAAGAAGAACAAGATGTATTGCCAAATTTAATGATTGGTTTCGGTATTGATGAAAAGCAAGCTGAATTTGTATCGGAAATAAAACTTCGTCAATTAAACAGAGAATATATATTAAAGCGTACAGATGAAATAGAGTCTTTGCGTGATGAAATAGCAGAAATGGAAGATACACTTAACAGTAAATCAAAGATAGACAAAATAATCATCGAACAACTTAAAGCTGTTGCAAAGAACTTTGGACAAGAGAGAAAGACAGAGATAGTATACGACTTTGATGACTCTGTGGAGAGTGAAGAAGAAAAGATACAAAACTATCCTGTAAAACTTTTCTTTACAAAAGATGGATATTTTAAAAAGATAACTCCATTATCATACAGAATGTCAAGTGAGCATAAGCTAAAAGACGGTGATGAGATTATAACAGAAGTAGACAGCCAAAATGATGTGCATATTTTGTTCTTTACAAATATGGGACAGGTATATAAAACTCGTGCATTTGAATTTGAAGACACAAAGGCGAGTGTTTTGGGTGAATATCTACCGTCAAAGCTTGGTATGGATACTGATGAAATGCCTATATATATGCTTGTAACATCTGACTATACGGGAGATATGTTGTTTGTTTTCGAAAACGGAAAGATAGCAAGAGTTACTTTGTCTTCATATCAAACAGTAAACAATCGCAAAAAACTTATAAAAGCATATTCTGTAAAATCTTCGCTTGTATATATAGACTGTATACGTAAAGAAAAGGAAATTTTATTAACTTCAAGTGCAAACAGAAACTTGATTGTAAATACTGCTATGGTAAGTGTCAAAACAACAAAAGATACACAGGGAATACAGGCAATGACAATGAAAAGCGGTATAAAAATACTTTCTGCAAAAACATATATAGACGGAAGTATTGATGGCGAACACAGACTTCGTACAAAGAATTTGCCGGCAGTGGGAACAGTAATAAAAGGCAAAACAGAACAACTTTCATTTGGTGGCAAATAATAAAAAAAAATAGCCTTTAAAGATGATACTTTAAAGGCTTGGTTTGATTTACAAAAAGCAAACGCATAAATGATATTTGTAAATCAGTAATAATATTATGAGCACATATATTATTATTATACATATTTTTTATAAATAAATAAATTTTGGCAAAATAACAGAAAGGGAGAATATTATAATAATGTCAAAACAAGTATGGCGAGGCAGTACTCTATTGGGACCTATTCCACCTACACTTATAACTTGTGGAACAATGGAAAACCCTAATATATTTACTGTTGCATGGACAGGTATTATAAATACTATACCACCGAAAACATATATATCTGTACGCCCCGAAAGATATTCTTATGAACTAATTGAAAAAAGCGGTGAATTTGTAATAAATATTCCTACCGAAAAATTAGTCAGAGCAGTTGATTTTTGTGGAGTTCGCTCAGGCAGAAATATAGATAAATTTAAAGAAATGAATTTGACACCGGAACAAGCACCGAATGTATCAGCTCCTATGCTTTTGGAAAGCCCAATAAACTTGGAATGTAGAGTTACTGATAAAATAAAACTAGGTTCTCATGATATGTTTTTGGCTGATATTGTCAGTGTAAATGTTGATGAAGATTTACTTGATAAAACAGGAAAACTATGTTTTAATAGAAGTAAGCCTATTGCGTTTGCACATGGACAATATTATAAGATAGGTGAAAGTATAGGAACTTTTGGATATTCTGTCAAGAAGAAAATCAAAAACAGCAAAAACGCAGGTAAGAAGAAAAAATAATAGTCATATTTTTCTTCGATAAATAATATTATATAATGAAAAGCGGATAATGTTAATGTTTATGTATCCGCAAAATTAATATTATTGTGGAGGGGAATTTATGAAAAAACCAAAAATAAACGTGATTTTATCCAAAAAACACATTATATTATCAGCTTTAATCTTAACACTTAGTTTGGCAGTATATCTAAACTGGGAGTATGTAAAACACAATGATGGTGTTATTATGGAAGAAAGCACTATACAAGTGCAAAATACACAGACATCGAACGAAAATTTATCAACAAAAGAAGATGAACCTGCAAACTATGGTGAGGCTTATTTTGCCGAAGCAAAGCTATCACGAACTAAATCTCGTGATGAGGCTGTTGAAGCTATGAAATATATGCTCGAAGATGCAAATTTGAGCACAGCAGAGTTAAAAAAACTTACTATGGAAGCTACAAACTTAGCAAAATCCATTGAGAAAGAAAGCAAGATAGAAAATCTTATAAAAGCAAAAGGCTTTAATGAATGTATGGTTTATCTTGAACCTGAAAAAATAGATGTTCTTGTAAAGAGCGATAACTTAACAGATAGTGAAGTTTTACAAATAAAAGATGTAATTTTGGGCGAAATTACTATACCAAATGAAAAAATTTCAATAATTGAAATAAAATAGTTGTGTCTTTCAAAAAAAATGGTATAATAAGAGTAAGGTAGTAAAATACATATACTTTTAGGAGGTATTTAATATGCAAGAAAAAACAAAAGCAAAGGGTAATTTAAAGATTTCTCATGAGGTAGTATCTTCTATTGTTGAATATTCAATAAAAGATTTAGGAGAGCTGGTTTTATTGGAGCCGGTATCTGTAAAGTCAAATTTGGTATCACTTATAGAAAAACAAAGTATTAAACCTGTAAGTGTAGAGATAAAAGACGGTGTTGCAAAGGTAAATGTAAGACTTCTTATCGGTGAAGATGTAAATATCAGAGCATTTGCAAAAAAATTGCAATCAGTAGTTAAAGAGTCTATTCAAAATATGACAGGAATAGTTGTATCAGATGTTAATATCTGTGTTGCCGGTCTTTTGCAACAATAATTAAAAAATAAAAAATGTATAAACAACATAAGATAAAGTGTCAAGCCTTCACTTTGTAGCAGTGAAGGTAGATACTTTGTTTTTTGCAATAATTAGGAAGTTTAATAAGGATAGGTAAACGAAAGCATGATAACAAGAAGAGAAGCAAGACAACAAGCATTTTCACTGATTTTTGAGAAAAGTTTTCAAAATTTGCCATTGGAGGATTTGCTTGCCGGTGCATCAGATTCAAGAGATTTGGAAGCAGACGAGTATGCACTTTCTGTGGTAAGAGCAGTACAAGAGCATTCATACGAAATAGATGATATAATAACAAAACACAGTGTGAAATGGAAGATAGACAGATTGTCAAAAGTATCACTGGCTATACTTCGTTTGGCGATAGCTGAAATAGCATTTGTAAAAGAAGTAGAAGAACCTGTGGCAATAAATGAGGCGGTAGAGCTTGCCAAAATTTACGGTGGAGAAGAAGACCCCTCGTACATAAACGGTGTGCTGGGTGGTTATGTCAGAAGTATGGTGATAGATAAAGAAAACGATAAAGAATAATACTTTTGAATTAAATATTTTGGTAGCACACAAATTATGTTAAAATAACATAGTTTTCATTTGTGCTACTGTTTTTTTATGGAGGTATGTGCTATTTTGAATTCTCATATGATTACAGTATCTCAACTGCTAAGATTTGTTAAGTCTTTGTTAGATGAGCAAAAAGTACTCAATGATGTTTTTATAACAGGTGAGGTTGCGGATTTGGCTTTTCGTTCATATAGTGGACATTTGTATTTTACTGTTACCGACGGAACATCGACAATAAAATGCGTAATGTTTAATAAATATGTCTCACAATTAAAAAAAGAAATAAAAAAAGGTGACAGTATTGTTATTCGCGGCAATGTCACTGTTTATGAAAAAGACAGTACAATACAGGTGATAGCCTATGATATACACCATAAGGGTAGCGGAGAAAAGAAAACGACACTTGACGAACTGAAAAAGAAATTAATGGACGAAGGACTCTTTAAAAGTGAGCGAAAATTGTCATTTTGTGAATTTCCGAAAACAATTGGTGTTATTACTTCGCCTGAGGGTGCGGCACTGCAAGATATAATAGCTACAATGGCTATACGAAATCCACTTGTTAAAATAATAGTATATCCTGCGGTTATGCAGGGAGATAAATCCGCTGAAACTATAATAAAGGCTTTGGACTTTGCTGAAAAAGAAAATTTGTGTGAAAGCTATATTATTGCACGTGGCGGTGGTTCAAGTGATGATTTAAGTCCGTTTAATGATGAAAAATTGGCAAGAAGAATATCGGAATTCAAATATCCTGTTGTTTCCGCAGTGGGACACGAAATAGATACAACTATTCTGGATTTGGTTGCCGATGCACGAGCCGCCACACCAACAGCGGCTTGCACTATAATTTGCAACAGTTCAGACAAATATAAAGATTTTGTAGATGATTTAGTAAGTAGATTAAAGGAAAGAACTCTTGCAAAATATAAATTGGCAGAGGCAGAAGTTAAATCTTTGCAAAGCCAAGTCTTTGGTATGTCGGTAATAAATAAATTGGAAAAAAATGAGCAGAAACTTGCTTTTTTAAGAAAAAGTTTAGATTATAGATTACAAGATAAATTAACCGCAACAATATCAAGAGTAAAAAATCTTACTGAGCAATTAGAGATACTTAATCCTTTGAATATACTCAAAAAGGGTTACTCAATAACAAAAAGCGGTGATAACCTTTTAGCCAACTGTAATTCACTATCAATTAATGATATAATTGTAACTAAATTTGCAGATGGTGAAGTAAAATCGAAAGTTATTGATATTAATATGGAGGTTTAAAAAGATTATGCACGAAAACAAAATAATAGATATTTCGCTTGAAGAAACCGAAGAAAAAACAAATATAGAAGATATGATAATTAATCTTGAAAATATCGTAAAGAAAATGGGCGAAAGCGGAATATCACTTGATGAGTCTTTAAACCTATATACAAGTGGTATAAAGCTTGCACAAAACTGCTTTGATAAAATTAATGATGCAAAACAGATTATTGAGCAACATAAAATCGTTGATTAAATATAGTTTTGGAGGATATTGTGACATATTTAGAACAATACACAACATATAAACAAAAACTGGAAATTTATATTAAAAGTGTTTTTGAACAGGAAAAAGTCCTTCAACAAATGGTACTGTCAGCTATGGAATACAGTATTCTAAATGGAGGAAAAAGGCTTCGTGGGATATTGGTTATGCACTGCGCTGAAATTTTCGGTGGCGATATGGATACATCATTACCTGTGGCAGCCGCAATAGAAATGGTACATGCATACTCACTTATTCATGATGATTTACCGTGTATGGATAATGACGATTTTCGCAGAGGTATGCCGTCATGCCATAAGGCATTTGATGAGGCAACAGCTTTGCTTGCGGGTGATGCACTATTGACACTTGCCTTTGAAACAATATCAGACGCAAATATTTCACTTGATAAAAAAGTAAAACTGATAAAGCTTTTATCAAATTCTGCGGGTGCTTATGGAATGATAGGTGGTCAACAAATAGATTTGGAGAGCGAAAATAAAGATATTTCTATTGAAATTTTGACAACACTGCATAGATTAAAGACAGGCGCACTGATAAAAGCTGCTGTTGGAATGGGCTGTATACTTGGCAACTGTTCAGATGAGGACTATAATAAAATGCAAGAATATGCCGAAAATGTAGGACTAGCCTTTCAAATAACAGATGATATGCTTGATGTTACTGCTAATGAGGAAGAACTCGGAAAACCAATAAACAGTGACAGTAAAAATAATAAGACAACATTTGTAACAAAATATGGATATGAAAAATCAAGAGAATCAACCACACAGCTTATAACAAAAGCAGTGGATATTCTCTATAATATAGATGTTATAAAAGAAAAAGAATTTTTCTTAAAGGAACTTGCGGAAAAAATTATTGACAGAAGAAAATAATTCTTTTAAAGATAATATCGGAATAAGAAAAAGTAGGAGTGTTAATATTGCAGTTTTTAAAATTGATAACAAGTAACTATATAATAAATGTTGGTTTTGTGAGTTGGTGTGTTGCACAAATTTTAAAAACATTATTTGCATTTATTAAATACAAAACATTTATACCAGAGCGTTTGGTGGGGGCAGGAGGTATGCCTAGCTCTCATACGGCATTGGTTGTTTCAATCACTATTGCTATGGCAAAACTTGAAGGTTTCAGTTCACCGCTATTTGCTCTCAGTATGGCTTTTGCGGCAGTTGTTATATATGATGCTATGGGTGTACGCCGAGCAGCAGGTGAACAGGCAAAAGTACTTAATAAAATGATATTTAGTTTTAAAGATATAAGTAAAATTTTTGATTATCTAAATGAAGAAATAGAAGAAGAATATGATGAGACAACCGAAAATATAACAGAGCATAAGGAACTGAAAGAATTTTTGGGACATACACCACTGGAAGTACTTGGTGGTGCGATAGTCGGCATATTGGTTTCATCATTAATGCCAATAGTATAAATTTCTTGTAATAAAAGGATAGGTAAGTTAGAATTGAAAAAAAGATTGGATTTAGTTGTTGTAGAAAAAGGCTATATTACAGGTAGAGACAAGGCAAAGGCAGTAATAATGTCCGGTGATGTATATGTAAATGGACAAAAGGCCGATAAAGCGGGAATGCTTGTTGATGAAGATTTGGATAAAATAGAAGTACGTGCCGAAAAATGTCCATTTGTAAGTCGTGGTGGATACAAGCTTGTAAAAGCTATGGATTTATTTCCGATAGATTTGCAGAATACTATTTGTGCGGATATTGGTGCGTCGACAGGTGGATTTACTGACTGTATGCTACAAAAAGGTGCAAGTAAAGTTTACTCAGTAGATGTTGGTTATGGTCAGCTTGCATGGAAACTCAGAACAGATAAAAGAGTTGTAAACCTTGAAAGAACAAATATAAGATACGTCACAGAGGAGCAGATACCGGATAAAATAGACTTTATTTCGGTTGATGTGTCTTTTATTTCGCTTACACTTGTTTTGCCGGTGGTACATAGATTACTTACAGAAAACGGAAAGGCAGTATGTCTTGTTAAACCGCAGTTTGAGGCAGGCAAGGGACTTGTTGGGAAAAAAGGTGTTGTGCGTGATCCACAAGTACATCGAGACGTTATAGAGAAAGTTGTTACTTTTGCGAGAGAGCGAGAATTTTTTGTTTCCGGACTTACTTTTTCTCCGATAAAAGGACCTGAGGGCAATATCGAATATTTGATGTATATTACAAAAACTGATGAAAACACAAATATTCAAGATGAAGATTTCGATACAGTTGTAAAATTATCACATAGTACATTAGATTTATAATATATTTTGAAAAGCAGGTAGCGTATATTATGAAAGTTTTTATAATTCCGAATTATGTTAAAAAAAATACGGGTAGCATATTAGAACATTTGATTAGTTTATTTGAAAAGTCAAATTGTGAGTATTATATCCTGTCACAAGATTTTTTCTTTGATGAAACACTTATACAAAATTTTTATATAGCTATGCTCAAAGAGAAACATTCTGCAATAGAAGAATTAAAAACATCTGATATAATAATATCTGTCGGAGGAGACGGCACAATGATGCGTTCGGCACATTTAGGTGCTAAATTTAATAAAGCTATTTTGGGTATTAATACAGGAAACTTAGGCTTTTTGACACAAGTTGAGCCGGAAGATTTGGATTTTTATATTAACAAATTAATTTGTGGTTATTATGATGTTTCATACAGAAGCGGAATATCCGTATATTTGAATAAAAGTTCAATTCCGTATGTTGAATTTGCGATAAACGAAATTGTTTTGAGAAAAAGCGAAGAAAATAATGTTATTGATTTTGAAATATACAGTGACAATTTCTGTATAGATAAATGCCGTGCCGACGGAATTATTTTTTCGAGTGCGACAGGCTCAACGGCATATAACCTATCGGCAGGTGGAGTAGTGGTAGATCCACTTTTAAATGTAATAAATATGGTGCCGATTTGCCCACATACAATATCATCAAAACCTATGATATTCAGTGACCGCAGAGAAGTTAAATTTATATCACATAAAAATGATGTCATATTAATGGCAGATGGTGGGGAAAAAATAGTAATACCAAAAGGTACAACTATCAGAATTAAAGGTTCAAAACAAAAAGTGGGATTTATCAATTTCAGAGATAAAGAGTTTTTTCAAATATTGTCAGAGAAGATTAAACAGAGAGGTTAATTGTGAAGAACAAAAGACAAGAAAAATTGTTGGAGATAATAGACAGTCATATAGTGACAACTCAGGAGCAATTACTGGAATACCTAAAAGGAAGTGGCTACAATGTTACACAGGCTACTATTTCACGTGATATAAAAGAGCTTAGAATAATTAAGACTTTGCTACCGACAGGTGAATATTACTATACACATAATAATATGGTGGTAAAACAAGCTATGCCTGTAAAACTGAATTCAATATTTATGGAATCAATAAAAAGTGTTGATTGGGCAGGTAATTTTGTTGTAATAAAATGCTATTCAGGTATGGCGAATGCTGTTTGTGCGTCCATTGATAATGAATCGTGGGACGGACTACTTGGAACAATAGCAGGTGATGATACTATATTTATGCTATTGCGTACGGAAAATCACGCAATGAGTTTTGCTGAAAATATAAAAGATATTATCGGCAAGTGATGATTAAAACTATTTTTTTAGATAGTTTTTATATTGAATGGGGGAATTTTGTGTTATCACAATTACATATAGAGAATATAGCTGTAATACAAAAAGTAACTATTGATTTTACAGAGGGTTTTAATGTTTTTACAGGCGAAACAGGAGCAGGTAAAACTATACTGATAAATGCTATAAATGCTGTTTTGGGTGGAAAAATATATAGAGAAATGATAAGACAGGGAGAGAAAAAAGCTCTCGTTGTCGCATCTTTTACAGATATACCGGAAGGTATTGTAAATAAAATAGAGTTTTTGGGTTACAGTGTGGAAGATGGACAGATAGTGGTATCACGTGAGATATTTGCTGATTCAAAGAGTACAGTAAAAATAAACGGCAGACCTGCAAATATTTCATTATTAAGAGAAATAGCGGAGCTGTTAATCGACATTCATGGCCAGCATGACAGCAGAGAGTTACTTTCCCCAGAAAGACATTTGAATTTTGTTGATAATTTCGGTGAGTTGCATAGTGATATTACAGCATATAGAGAAGTTTATGATAAACTTTGCAGTGTGCGAGCAGAAATTGAAAGACTTAAAATGAACGAAAGTTTAAAACTGCAACGTCAAGACATACTTAAATATCAAATTGATGAGATAACGAAGGCAAAACTGACTGACGGAGAAGACGATGAGCTTGTTTCTCAAAGAGAAATAATAAGAAACAGTGAGGAAATAAGCGAGGCTCTTGGTGGTGCTTATAATATACTGAATGGTGATGATGATTATGACGGAATATTGGGACAGCTTTCAACACTGGAAGATTTTATTAACACTGCAAGTGAATTTGTAGATGGATTTGAAGAATATTCAGCAAAAATCAATGAATTTAAGTATGACTTGGAAGAAATGTCTATTATGTCGCGTGACTTTTTGGACGAGCAGCAATTTGATTCACGAATGCTAGATAAAATAGAAAGCAGACTTGACCATATCGACAGACTGAAAAAGAAATATGGTGATACCGTTACAGATATACTAAATTATTGCGAAAAAGCGGAAATAGAACTTAATGATTTGTTTTTTTCCGATGAAAAACGAGAAAAATTACAAGAAGAAGAAAAAGAGCTTTTAAAAGAGGCACAGGCACTTGCGGATACTCTTACCGATAAACGTAAAATGTGTGCTAAAAGATTGGTTGATTTAATTGGAAAAGAACTAAGCTTTTTGGATATGCCAAATGTTAAGCTTTCTTATAGTTATGAAAAAAAATCTTTGTCTTTAAACGGTCAAGATGATATGCAACTACTCATTTCCGCAAATGTTGGTGAAACACCAAAAGCACTTTCAAAGATAGCCTCAGGCGGTGAGCTTTCAAGAATAATGCTTGCTATAAAAAATGTTTTGGCAGATAAAGATGATATAGGAACAATTATTTTTGACGAAATTGATACAGGTGTCAGTGGACGTGCCGCAAACAAAATAGGCTCTAAATTGTCGCAGGTTTCAAAAAATCGTCAAATAATTTGCGTAACACACCTTGCACAAGTAGCGGCTTATGGCAATACTCATTTTAAAATATACAAAGATGTATCAAATGAAAGAACATACACTCATGTTGTTACTTTGGAGTATAAGGATAGAATAGCGGAGCTTGCTCGTATAAACGTAGGTGAAAATATTACTGAATTTGCACTTGCAACAGCAGAAGAAATGTTAATAAATGCAGTATAATATATTAAAGATGATATTATGTTATGTAAATATATCAGTATTATAATTATTAAAAAAATTTATTATAAATTTATATAAAGTTATATTTTGATTATGAAAAAAATAATTGAAAAAGAAACTTTTTATGATACAATATATTTATTAAATAATGGAGGAAAAATTTTTGTCAAACGAAAATTATAAGATTTACGACAAACTAAACGATGTATCATACTATACAGAATTAATTAAGGACAATTTTTCTGTATTCTATAAAGATAAAAAAGCAAAGGTTTATGTACATTCCTATGGTTGTTTGCAAAGTGTATCAGACGGAGAAAAACTCAAAGGCATACTTGTAGATATGGGATATATAGCGACTGATATATTAGAAGAAGCTGATGTAATACTTTACAATACTTGTGCTGTTCGTGAAAATGCCGAAGACAGGGTATTCGGTAATGTTGGAGTTTTGAAGGCACTGAAAAAACAAAACAAGCATCTTATAATAGGAATTGCAGGTTGTATGACTGAGCAAAACGATGTTAAAAAACGCATACAGAAAAGTTATCCATATGTAGATTTAATTATGGGTTCAAATGCTTTTGATATTTTACCAAAACTTCTATATGATAAACTTAGCAATAATAAAAAGTATGTTGAGCTTGAACCGATAACAGAAAAATCTGACATTATAGAAAATATACCTGTTTACCGTGACGATAAAATAAAGGCAAATGTTTCAATAATGTATGGTTGTGATAATTTTTGCTCATATTGTATAGTGCCGTATGTCAGAGGTCGCGAGAGAAGTAGAGCCAGTAGTGAAATTCTTGAAGAAATAGAGAATTTAGTTAAACAAGGCTACAAAGAGATTATGTTACTGGGCGAAAATGTCAATTCATACGGTAAAGGTCTTGAAAATGATATTGATTTTCCGACTCTTTTGAAGAAGATTAATGCAATTAAAGGTGAATTTTGGGTTAGATTTATGTCAAGCCACCCAAAAGACTGCTCAAAGGAATTAATCAACACTGTTGCCACTTGTGAAAAAATAGAAAAACACATACATTTACCTATGCAAAGCGGAAGTAACAGTATATTAAAAGTGATGAACAGAAAGTACACTATTGAACATTTTATGTCTCTTGTGGATTATGTAAAAGAGAAAATACCGAATGCTACTCTTTCAACTGATATTATAGTGGGTTTTCCGAACGAAACTCGTGAAGATTTTGAGAATACTCTTAGTGTATTAAGAAAAGCTAAATTTGATACTGTATTTTCGTTTATATATTCAAAGCGAACAGGCACTGTTGCGGCAAAGCTTGATGATTCTATTACAGACAAAGAGAAATCAGATAGAATGTGTGAGCTTTTGAGTATCCAAAATGAAATAATTGTAGAAAAAATGCAAAGCTATGTTGGCAAAACACTTAGAGTACTTGTAGATACATACAATACCGAAAGAAATTCAGTATTGGGACGAGACAGCGGTGGAACACTGATAGAAATAGAAAATGGAGACAAAACATTAAAAGGAAGATTTGTCGATGTACTTATAACAAGTGCAAAGAGGACTTTGCTTTTAGGCAAAATGGTTTAATCAGCAATCTAATAATTTTTGTTTTTATACAAAAATATAATGCTTTTTAATAAATAAATATATTTTAATGGAGGAATAAAATAATGGACGTAATTGAACAAGCAAGAAAATTGGGAGAAATTCTACAACAATCTGATGAGTATATAGCTTTTCAAACAGCTACAAGAACAATGGAAGATGATGCTGAACTAAATGAGATTATTTCTCAATTTAATCTTGAAAAAGTGGCACTAAGTCAAGAAATGCAAAAAGATGACAAGAACCAAGAAAAAGTAGATGAGCATAACAATAAAATTAAAGATTTGTATGCTAAAATAATGGATAACGCAAATATGCGAGCATTCAACTCAACAAAAGAAGAATTAAACAGCATACTTTCTTTTGTAAATGAGATTATACTTGCATCTGCAAATGGTGAAAATCCATACGAAGTAACACAAAGCACTTGCACAGGTAGCTGTGGCACTTGCGGTGGTTGTCACTGATTTTTTTAAGATTTAATTTTATATCTAACCTCTTATATAAAGTAGGGGGTTAGATATATGTATTTATAAGATATATTTAAAATATACTAATTTAATATGATTTTAGCATATTTTAAATAAACCTTATTAAATTTTACAAATGATTATTAATTGAAAGGATTTTGCTGATGTTGACACTGAAGAATATTGATAAAGAAAAATTATCACCAATGATGAAACAATATTGTGAGATAAAAGAAGAAAATAAAGGCAACTTGCTTTTTTATCGTTTAGGTGATTTTTATGAGATGTTTTTTGATGATGCGGTATTGGTTTCAAAAGAATTGGAGCTTACCTTGACAGGTAGAGACTGTGGACTCGAAGAACGGGCTCCTATGTGTGGTGTGCCATATCACAGTGTAGATACATATATTGCAAAACTCATAAAAAAAGGATATAAGGTTGCAATTTGCGAACAAATGGAAGACCCTGCCACCACAAAAGGAATGGTTCGTCGAGATGTAGTCCGTGTAATTACCCCGGGTACGTTAATTGAGAGCAATATTCTCAGTGAAGATACCAATAATTATATTTGTTCACTGTATATTAATGAAAATAAATATGGTGTGTGTTTTGCAGATATTTCAACAGGAGAACTGGTTGTAACGGAATTTTTGGAAGACGGAGACAATAGACTGAAAAATGAGCTTGTCAGATGTATGCCGAAAGAACTTATTTTCAATACTGAATTTTTGGATAAAAAAGAAATAGCCACCTTTTTGAAAGAAAAAATTGCTTGTACAGCCGATTTGGGTGAAGAAGATTCTTTTGAATACAAAATGGCTGAGTATACAGTATTAAGACATTTTTCAAAAGATACTTTAAGCGAACTCTCACTTGAAAATATGCCGTATGCCGTTTCGGCTCTTGGCGGACTCTTTATTTATCTTGCAAAGACACAGAGAGTAGGTCTTTCACGCATACAAAACGTATCTATATACAGTGACAAACAATATATGTTACTGGATATTACAGCAAGACGAAATCTTGAACTTTGCGAAACTATGCGTCAACGTGAAAAGAGAGGCACGCTCCTTTGGGTGCTCGATAAAACAAAGACAGCTATGGGTAAGAGAAAAATCCGCTCTATAATTTTGCAACCGCTACTTAATTTAATTGAAATAGAAAAAAGACTTAATGCGGTTGACGAACTTATGCAGAACAGTATTTTACTTTCAGATTTAACATATTCCCTGACAGGCATATTTGATATAGAAAGACTGATGACAAGGGTAGTTTACGGTAATCCGTCACCGAGAGATTTATCAGCGCTTGTAACAGGCTTAAAGAAAATACCTGAACTTAAAAACTATATGCAAAGTGTACAGTCACAATTTTTGTGTTTGATTGAGCAAAATCTTGATAAACTGGAAGATATTACAAGTTTAATTGAAAATTCAATTAACGAAGCACCACCAATGACAATACGTGATGGTGGTGTTATCAAAGAAGGTTATAACAGTGAGCTTGACGAACTTAGATTTTTCTCCGAACATATAAAAGAGATAATAGCACAAAAAGAGGCAGAGGAAAAAGAAAAGACAGGTATAAAGAACTTAAAGATAGGATATAATCGTGTCTTTGGTTATTATATAGAAGTGTCAAAAGCAAGTGCAGAACAAGTACCAAATACTTATATACGTAAGCAAACACTTGCAAATAATGAGAGATATATAACAGAAGAATTAAAAGAGTTAGAGGGTAAAGTTTTGACTGCTCAACAAAAAATAGTTGTTTTGGAAAGCAGATTGTTTGAAGAAATTCGCTCATTGGTTGCAAAAGAACTTGAAAGAATACAAAGAACGGCGGAAGCGGTAGCGTTGCTTGATGTATTTTGTTCTTTTGCGATAGTTTCAATGGAAAACGACTATGTTCGACCTATTATGGACGATTCTGATGATATAATAATAAATGACGGTCGACACCCGGTAGTGGAAAAGCTGCTTAAAGATACAGCCTTTGTTGCAAATGATACAAAGCTGAATTGTAATCAAGATATAGTAGCGGTAATAACAGGGCCGAATATGGCTGGTAAATCGACATATATACGTCAGACAGCACTTATAACCATAATGGCACAAATAGGGTGTTTTGTTCCTGCAAAATATGCAAAAATAGGCATTGTTGATGCCGTATTTACTCGTGTTGGTGCATCAGATGACCTATCAACAGGACAATCTACATTTATGGTTGAAATGAACGAAGTTGCACAAATATTAAATAATGCGACTTCAAAGAGTTTGCTGATTCTTGATGAAATAGGCAGAGGAACATCTACATTTGATGGAATGAGTATCGCAAGAGCGGTAATTGAGTATATCGCCGATAAAAAGAAACTTGGTGCAAAGACACTTTTTGCAACACATTATCATGAATTGACAGAACTTAGTGAGTTGTATTCTTGCATTAAAAATTATAATATTGCGGCAATAAAGCGTTCTGATGATATTATATTTTTGAGAAGAATATTGCCAGGTGGTGCTGATGAAAGTTACGGTATAGAGGTTTCTAAACTTGCAGGTGTACCTAAATGGGTTGTTACACGTGCCTATGAAATATTAAAACAAATAGAAACAGACGGAAAAATAAAACCAATAAAAAAAGAGAAAAAAGAGACCATTCAGCAGCTGACTTTTGTTGATGATACAGCTGAATTATTAAAGAAAAGAATAAGAGAAATAAATATTGACGAGATGACACCGAGACAGGCACAAGACTTATTATATGAATTAAAAAAGATTGTAAATTAAATTATTTGAAATAAAAAGAGGTGAAAACAATGGGTAAAATACAAGTACTTGATAAAAATATTGCAGAGCTTATAGCGGCAGGCGAAGTTGTAGAGCGACCGAGTTCGGTTATTAAAGAACTTGTGGAAAATTCAATAGATGCAAATGCCACCAGTATTACCGTGGAAATAAAAAACGGTGGTGTTCGTCTTATGAGAATAAGCGATAATGGTTGCGGAATAGAAAAATCTGATTTACCCATTGCTTTTTTGCGTCATGCTACAAGTAAGGTAAAAACAAAAGATGATATATATAATATAGGTACATTGGGTTTTAGGGGAGAGGCACTTGCATCTATATCGGCAGTCAGCAAAGTAGAACTTGTAACACGAACACAGGACGATGAACTTGCAAACAGGATTGTTGTTGAGGGCGGTGTTATAGGTGAAGTTATGGAATATGGCGGTTCTTATGGTACAACCATAAGTATTCGAGACTTATTTTATAATATCCCCGCAAGAATGAAGTTTCTAAAAAAAGACGTGACAGAGGGAAATGCGATAGCCGGTTTAATGGACAGGTTGGCACTGAGCCACCCGGAGATATCATTCAGATTTATACGTGAAGGACAAAAAAAGTTACATACAAACGGTGACGGAAATTTGCTTTCTACAATATATTCTGTCTATGGCAGAGAAATAGGGCAAAATATGGTAGAAGTCAAGTATTCGAGTAATGGAATCAGTGTTTATGGATTTATCGGAAAACCCGAAAGTTCAAAGGCATCGAGAAATATGGAGTTGTTTTTTGTTAATGGCAGATATGTAAGATGTGTTACAGCCACAACAGCTCTTGAAGAGGCTTACAAAACGCAAATTATGGTGGGAAAATATCCGATTTGTGTTTTAAATATAACTATGCCAAACGATATGATAGATGTCAATGTACACCCGGCAAAGCTCGAAATTAAGCTTACTGATGAAAGAGTAATTTTCAGCAGTGTGTATTCAGCTGTATACGATACTCTTTTAAATTTAAGACAAACAGTCAATTTTAGCGATATTGCAAGTGAAAAAGTAAAGAGTAAAATTAATTATTTTAATCTTACACATAGTGAAGATTTAGGCGAGCAGCAGAGTATAACCGCACAAAAGTATCAAGAATTGATTAAGCCTGAAAAAAGGAAAAGCGAAATGTTAGAGACTGCTTACACAACGGAGATGTACAGACAACAGCTTTTTACAAATATTACCAAAGATACTTTTAGTAATAATGCAAGAAAAGAAGAAAAAACTGACACAGTAATAAAAGACAATTTTGTTAAAGAAAAAAATGAGTTGGTAGCTGCGCCTAAAAAAGAAAAAATAGATATAATAGAAGAACCTATTCTATTTATCCCACCAAAAAAGACAACAAAAAAAATTGAGCACTTTAATCCATTTGTTGAGAAAAAGCCGGTAAATACAGTAGTTGAGGAAAATCAAGAAAAAAATATTGATAATTTAGCTTATGACTACATAGGTGAAATATTTAATACATATATTATTGCAAAATATAATGATAAATTACTATTAATAGATAAGCATGCGGCACATGAAAGATTACTATACGAAAAGATAAAGTTTGATTATAATAAAAGTGGCTTAAATACGCAGATATTACTTTTGCCACAGATTGTATATTGTCAAAAAGAAATGTATGATGTTATAATGAATAATTGTGATGTGTTTTTAAAATTTGGTTTCGGTGTGGAGGATTTTGGTGACGGGAATGTTATTATCAGAGAAATACCGGCTATCTATAATATAAGTGATGTAGAAGACACAATATTTGAGATAGCGTCTAAATTATTGTTAGGCGGAATATCGAAACTTACGGATAAGGTTGAAGATTTATTCCATTCTATGGCATGCAAGGCGGCAATAAAAGGCGGTCAATTTAATTCAGTAGAAGAACACAAAAAATTATTAAATGATTTGTTTATTAATCCAAATGTAAGGCATTGTCCACATGGAAGACCTATAATAATAGAATTATCGAAGTATGATATAGAAAAAATGTTTGGTAGACTTGGTTCATTGTAAAAGATTGGGAGGAATTAGCATAGTAGATAATAAAATACCGGTAGTAGCTGTTGTAGGGCCGACTGCATCAGGAAAGACAAGACTTGCAATTGATATTTGCAAAAAATTTAACGGTGAAGTTATATCAGGCGACTCAATGCAGCTATATAAAAAGATGTCGATAGCAACTGCAAAGGCAACAAAAGAAGAACAAGCAAAAGTACAGCATCATTTGATAGATATAAAAGAGCCTTGGGAAGATTTTTCGGTAGCGGAATTTACAGAACTTACAAAAAATGCGGTAAATGATATAAACGCTAGGGGGAAGCTTTCTGTAATAGCCGGTGGTACAGGTCTTTATATACGTTCTTTTCTTGAAAATATTGTTTTTGAAGAACAAAAAAGAGATGAAGAATATTGTGCGGAACTTTTTAAACTTGCCGAAGAAAAGGGAAATGAAGAATTACACAATCTATTAAAGAAAGTTGATCCAATAGCTGCTCAAAACATTCATCAAAACAATGTTAAAAGAGTAATTCGTGCATTGGAAATAAATCACACAACAGGTAAAACAGTAGAAGAACAAAATATTAATTCCCGTACAGTACCGTCACCGTATTTCCCGATAGTAATAGGAATTACATACAAAAATAAAGATACTCTTTATGAAAGAATAAACAGAAGAGTGGATATTATGGTGAAAGACGGCCTTTTAGATGAGGCAAAGGAAGTTCTTAAAATGCCATTATCAAAAACAGCTATACAGGCAATAGGATATAAAGAACTGATACCATATTTTAATAATGAAATAGCTCTTGATGAAGCATTGGAAACAATAAAAATCAATAGCAGACATTATGCCAAACGTCAAATAACATGGTTCAAAAAAGAGAAAAATATTAATTGGTTTTATGTTGATGAATATGCTTCGTATGAAGATATGCTGGAAAATATAGAAAATTTGATTAAAAGTTACGGTATATAATTAAAAATGACAGAGGAGGTGCAAAATGAACAATAAGACTAATATGATAATATCATCACTTTTGTTATTGTTTTTTATAGCTTATATTATTTCACTTGCACTTCGTTTTTACAAGCAGGATTATAAAACAGAGCTGCCTTATGTATTTGAAGTGGCAAATGAATACGCCACACAAGGAATAATTATTCGTGATGAAAAAGAATATGTGAAGAATTATAATGGTTCTTTATCGTATATTGTTGATGACGGTACAAAAGTCTTGCCAACAACCGTTGTTGCAAAAGAATATTCAAATGACGAATATTTATTGATAGATAAAGAAATAGATAAAGTAAAAGAAGTATATAAAGAAATACAAAATTTAGAGCAGAGAGAAAAGCAAGTTATAAAAGATATAAGTTCTTTAAATCAAGACATAATAGAATCAATGAAACCTTTTATGCTCTTAAAAGACAAAAATAGTACTGATGACTTGATTAAAATAGAAACAAATATGGCAAGTTCTATTTTAAATTCTAAAATTGCAGTAGGTAATAAGGTGGATTTTTCGGAAGTAAAAACAGAGCTTGCACATTTTATTCAGCAAAATATTGAATATAACACACATACAGCGGATTTTAGAGGTATATTTACCTCTTATGTTGATGGTTATGAAGATATTTTGAAACCTGAAATTTTAAAAGATATCGGTTTTGAAAAATACCATGAATTGATGAATGCTGAATACCCACAAAAAGAAAACAGTTTTGGTAAAAATATTAATAACATTAATTGGTACTATGTAACAGAAGTTCCATATTATATTTCAAGGCTATTTATGTCTACTAAAAAATTGAATATGACTTTTTCAAGTGATAAAAGTAAAGTGATAACAGGTAGGGTAGTCAATACAATCAATGATGCAGAAAACGAAAATAGTATTGTTATAATAAGGTCAAATGATATTATTCCGCAGGCTGTCGGAAACCGAAAAGTATCTATCAATATAGGTTTTCAAGATTTCAGTGGTATAAGGTTCAGTGACAAGGCGCTTAGAATAATTGACGGTCAACAAGGTGTCTATGTTGTTGGAAAAGTTTCGGTGGAATTTAAAAAAGTCGATATAATCTATCGTGGTCCTGATTTTTATTTGAGTAAGATAAATTATACCGATAATGACTATTTAAATATATTTAACGAGATAATTGTAAAAGGAAACAATATGTATGACGGTAAAGAATTAAAATAAAGCGAAGAAATTGTTAAACATTCAGTTCTTTTTTGATATATTTTTGAAAAAAGTATAAAAATATAAAAATATATTGACATGCTCTATAAAAAAGTAGATAATATAAATGATTACTTTTATTTTGTTAAAAAATAGAAAAATTAATATAATTTTTCATTAGGAGGAAGAAAATGGCTTTTGTTGAAGGATTTAAGAAATTTATGGGAATGAGTCCATTGGAAGAAGACTTTTTGGAAGAGGAGGAAGATGAAATATCCAAAGAGGAATTTTTAGATAATAATTCTAACAATAACATAGATGAAGTAAATAATTTTGACGAATACGAAGATTATAGTACAAATGAAAGTAAAGTAATTTTTACAGATAATTTTAATACAATTAACAATAATAAAAAGGAGAATGATAGTGTTATGGAAAATATTAATGGTTTAAATGGTTTAAATGGTTTAAATGGTTTGGGAGCTTTTGATAACAATTCATATCATTCATCGATGTTTGGAAATAATAATGAGCAAAAGAATGATCAACAAGCTGCTATTCCACAAGTGGTTTTGGTTAAACCTGAAAGATTTGAGGATGCAAGTGATATTGCTGATAGTATGCTCGCAAAGAAAACTATTGTTATCAATACAGATTCACTTTCGCAAGATGTAAGACGTAGAATGGTAGATTTTTTGAGTGGTGTTGCTTATGCAGATGGTGCAACAATAAAGAAAGCATCAAACACAACATTTGTTATGACACCGGATACAGTTGGTCTTGTAGGCGAAGGTTTGGCAGAAGATGATGACGCTTCATCAAGAAATCAAAACGGTGTAGATGAAAAATACTATTGATTTATTGATTGCAAAACTTAATGATGGTATAGAGATTTGTACAGATAAAAACAGACCGTTTTTTTTGGGCTTTTTATCTGACACTGAGCAGGATATACTTACAGAAAGAATAAAGAAGAATAAAAATATTTTTTATTCTTTTTGGGGTGGCTCCGATAATTGTGAAAGAAAGTATTTGGGATTATTTCCGTATGAATATTATGTAAATGATGATTTTCCAATAGAAGCAATAAAATTTATATACAATAAAAACTATAAATTACAGCATAAAGATTTTTTAGGAACTATATTGTCACAAGGCTTAAAAAGAGAAGTAGTTGGAGATATTATTATTGAAGAAGGTTGTACTGTTGTATTTGTACAGAAAAATATATCGTCGATTATTCTTTCACAAGTCAGTAAAATAGGTGGTATTGGTGTGTCGCTCTCTGTAATAGACGGTAGTGATATAACAATCGAAAAGCATTATGAGACAATAAACAGAACAATTACATCTATGCGTTTAGACTGTGTTGTATCATCTCTTACAAATGTTTCTAGAACAAAAAGTGCTTTATTAATTAAAAGTGGTAAAGTGTTTATTAATGGTATAGAAGTATATGATAATGATAAAATTATCAATATAGGTGACAAGATAACTATTCGTGGTATTGGTAAGTTTATATATGACAATAATGATGGTGCAACAAAAAAAGATAGACTAAAAGTAGTTTTTAAAAAATATGTATGAGGTGAATTTATTATGTTAATACCAAATGGTTTTTTAGATGTTGAGTTTGGAAAATCTATGGCTTTTGGATATAAAACAACAGATGTTGATATATTTGTTGATGCTGCTATTGAATTATTAAATGAATTTGAAAAAGAAAATATAAAGTTAACTGAGGCTTTGGAAAAAACACAAGCCGAATTAAAGAGTTACAAAGATGATGAAAATACAATCAGACAAGCACTTATCGGCTCACAAAAATTGGGTGATTCTTTAATTCATAAAGCAAAAGTACAGGCTGATGAAATAATAGCAGAGGCAACTAAAAAGGCAAACGACATGATTAATGGTGTTGAATCTAAAAAACTTCAAAAAGAATATGAGTATAACCGAACAAAAAATGAAGTTTCAAAATTTAAAAATAACCTATTGGTTTTATATAAACAACATTTGGAAATTTTGCAACAAATACCGGAAGAACCTGACGCCCCTAAAAATAATCATACTGACAATGATAGCAATAATCAAAGTAATACTTTTGTAAATAGTGAAAATACAGATGAAGATTTATCATATATAAAAGATGATGAGTTTTATCTAAATAGAATTAAGCATTATGAAACCTTGATGAACAGTGATGGAGATTTGGATAATTCAGAAAAAAGTCAACAAAATGACAATGTATTAGACAGTTCTTTAAATGATGATAATTTACAAAAAGATGAAAGCAATGATGATGTTGAACATACATTTACAGAGTCACAAAATTCCGAAAACAATTTTGAAGAAAAAATAAGTGCAGATGATGTTCAAGATGAGATTACAAGAAATGGGAATTCAGATGCAAATAATTCTTTTGGGAAAGAAGTTAATGATACAGAAGAAACTGTTGATGATGAAAATAGCCTTGGCAATGATGATATTCAAACAAAAAGTACTGAGAATGTAGGCATAAAAGAAACAGAAGTTACAGCGGACACAGTAAATGAAACAAAAATAAATAGTTCCACAGAAAAGAAATTATTTGATACTTTGATATGTGAACAAATAGAGACATCTGTTGTTTTGAATGAAGATGATGATTATAATATGTTTTTAGATGATATTGATTTGGAAGATATGAATGCAAAGCAAATGGATTTGTTTAGTGATGAATCCGAAGACGATGAGCAAAAATTAACCTATTGAGTCTAAAATATATTAAATTTAGCAGGAGTGTATAATGACAGGATTTTTGTATTTATTAGGATCAGGGCTACTTGTTTTAGTAGATTATTTTATAAAAGTATGGGCTGTTAATTCTTTAAAGCCAATAACACATATAGACATCATTAAAAATGTTTTATCATTACATTATCATGAAAATTTTGGAGCGGCGTTTGGTATATTGCAACAAAAAAAGTGGTTCTTGATAGTATTTACATCACTTATGATAATTGCTCTTATCTATATATTATTTAATAAAAAATTTAATAAACCTATTCTTAATACTTCCTTGATGTTAATAATTGCAGGTGGTATAGGTAATTTAGTAGACAGAGTAGCAAAGGGATATGTTGTTGATTATATTTATTTTGAACCTATAAACTTTCCAATATTTAATTTTGCCGATATGTGTGTAGTTTGTGGTACAATACTACTGTTTATATATATGTTTTTCTTTGATAAATCTAACGAGGAGAAAGAAAAAATAGAATTTGTTGATAATCTCAGTAGTGAAACAAAATCAATGAATAATTCAGATAACGAAAAATAATAAATTATGCAAGGAAATATATGGAACATATACTAATAATAGAAGAAAGTATGTTGGGAGAGCGATTAGATAAATTATTATCTGTTGCTTTTCCGCAATTTTCACGTTCGCAAATACAATTACTATGTCAAAATGGTAAAATATCCATTAATAACAATATAGTACAAAAAAATACTAAGTTTAAATTAGGCGATAGAATAGTAATTACAGAAGATAAACCCAAAGAAACGGAAATTTTGCCTGAAAACATACCTCTTGATATTGTTTATGAGGATAACGATTTGTTGATTGTGAATAAACCAAAAGGAATGGTAGTTCACCCAGCAGTCGGAAATTATACAGGCACACTTGTTAATGCATTGCTATATCACTGTAAAGGTTCTCTGTCCGGTATAAACGGTGTTATAAGACCGGGAATAGTGCACAGGATAGATAAAAATACATCAGGCTTATTAATTGTAGCAAAAAACGATGTTGCACATAGGGGACTGGCAGAACAGATAAAAACACATTCTTTTGAAAGAAAATACAGTGCAATAGTTCATGGTTCATTCAAAGAAGATAGTTTTACCATTGATGCGCCTATCGGAAGAAACCCTCGTGACCGCAAAAAAATGTGTGTAACAAATTCAAATTCAAGAAATGCTATTACACATATAAAAGTTTTGTCCTCATCGAAGGGTTTTTCTTATGTTGAATGTACTTTGGAAACAGGAAGAACACATCAAATTCGTGTACATATGGCATACAAAGGACACCCTGTTGCGGGAGATGATGTTTATTGCACTTTTAAGAATGACTTAAAGAATACAATGGGACAATGTTTGCACGCACGCCATATTGGTTTTGTGCACCCAATAACACAAGAACATTTAAGTTTTACATCTGATTTGCCTGAATATTTTAAAGATTTATTGAAAAAATTATCATTGGAGTAATTTATAGTGAAAGCAAAAAATATATTATCAGCACTTTTTTTGTGCTTATTGATTGGTATAATTGTAGTTTTTATATTAAAATTACAGGTCTTTGATATAAAAATAGCAACGAAAACTACTTTTTTTGAAAATGCAAAGGAAATAGACAGAAAAGTTGTTACATCTGATGATATGGAAATTGAAGATTTTTTAAAAGCCACAATGATTAATATTAACTCAGCTTCAAAAGAAGATATTTTGCAAATTGAAGGAATTACGGAAGATACTGCAAAAAGAATAGTAAATCTTAGAAAATATCAAAAAAAGATAAGAAAGTTTGAAGATTTGTTGAAGATAAAATCTATGACAAAGTCAGAGTATCAAATTATTTGTACTAATTTTTATATAGAATAAGGAGTAGTAAATGAACTTAAACGAACATATTAAGAATTTCTTTATTGGTATGATTATCGGTGTCGCAAATATAATACCGGGCGTCAGTGGCGGCACAATGATGGTTATTTGCAAAGTTTTTGATAAAATTATGCATGCTGTCGGATTTTTTTGGAAAGAATTTAAAAAGAGTGTAATATTTTTATTGCCAATTGTGGCTGGTGCAGGTATTGGTATACTTTTGTTTGCAAGTGGTATCAATTATTTATTACAATACCACTACATGGTAATTAACTTTTTCTTTATGGGTATTATTGTTGGAAGTTTCCCAATGATTTATAAAAAATCCGTTGAGCAAAAGTTTAACATATTGCAAGTTATACCAATGCTTGTAACAGCGGGTATAATGATAGCTATGATTTTTATATTACCGTCAGAAGAATCACAGGTAATTCGTACAATAAATATATCTTCATTTGTTAAATTGCTTGCATATAGTGCAATATCTGCTTTTTGTATGATAATACCGGGTATTTCTGGCAGTTTTGTTATGCTTCTTTTTGGAGCTTATGAGACAGTTACAACAGCTATCTCCGAATTTAATATAATGGTTCTTATACCTGTTGCTATCGGTGTTGCTATCGGTATCGTGCTTGGCTCGGCAATAATAGATAAACTTATACAAAAGTTTCCGAATGCAACATATTTTGCAATACTTGGATTTATGGTAGGTTCTATTCCAACTATATTATTTAAAATCAGAGCTGAAAATGCCTATGTTGGCGGATTGGATCTAGTAATTGCAACAATAGTATTTATTTTGGGTATAGGTATATCTTATTGGTTTTCTAAAAAGGATACTGATACATCGAAATAATTTTTAATAATTATAAATAACAGTAATAAAAACCCTCTTTAATTCATATTTTGAAATTAAAGGGGGATTTGTATATTATGGGAACAAAAAAAATATTTGGAAATACAATGCAAAGTAATTATTTAAGCAAAAGTAAATATATCTTAGTGTACATAGTTATATTTACAATAGGACTTTGTATAGGCACAAAATTTATATTATCAAATTTAGATGCCTCAACAATTGTAGTTGCGGTAATAGTAAATGGCTACACAACTAAAATAAGCGGAAACACTATACTTTTGATAAGTGAGTATTTATGGCAATTTTTACTGCTGTTCTTACTTGTGTATATATGTTTATATTGTAAAATAGGTAATATTTTAATCAATATCTTGCCGATATTTTATGGTGTTTATGTAGGTGTATGGGTAACTACATTGATGATATATTTTAATGGGGAGCATATTATGTATCTCATTTTCGGAGTATATATACCTGCAATTATTCATAGCATACTTTATATGTGTATTTATAATGGTGTTGTATATAAAACCATACAAATATACGGAAAGAAAAATCAAAGTATAATTGCCAATAAAAAAGGACTGTCGATACTTGGATATTTGGTTTTATGTTTAATAGTATTTATAACAGAAATAGGTGTCTACATTTTTATATATTAATCCTCGTTATTTTTATTATTGTGTACATTTGAAAGAGGTGATGATTGTATAGCTTTTTCAAGCTGTTCACCCGATACGTGTGTATATATCTCGGTAGTGTTTAAGTTGACGTGTCCTAAAATTTCTTGTAATACACGTATATCAACATTACCGTATTGATACATAAGAGTGGCCGCTGTATGTCTTAATTTATGTGGTGAAATTCCTTTGTCACTAAGTCCCGCAGTTTTAAGATGATTGGCAAGTAACTGTTCTATTCGTCTTGTAGTCAGTTTTTTGCAGTTTTTTGATAAAAAGTAATAGTCACATTTTTTATCTTTTAATTGTTTTTTACGAACAATATCATATTTGCGTTTTGCATCTAAACATGCGTCATTGAGATATACTATTCGTTCTTTGTTACCCTTGCCCAGTAGTCTTAATTTATTCTCATCTTGGAAACTTTGCAGTTTTATATCAACAAGCTCCGATACACGCATACCGCAGTTTAAAAAGAAAGTTATAATTGCATAGTCTCGCTCATAAAAATTACCATTTATATTATTTAATAGTGATAGACTATCTTCTAATGAGAGATATTTAGGCAACGATATTTTCTTTTTTGGTGCTTCCAAGTTTTCAAGTGGATTTGCAGAGAGTTTGTTGGTCTTTTCTGTTATGTATTTATAGAAACCACGTATACTTGAAACTTTACGTGAACGTGTATTTGCGTTATTATCATTTTCGGTAATGGTAAAGTTTAAAAAATCGAAGGCATCGGTAAGCGTAACATTTAAAATAAGATCTTCACACATATCCGATATTTTTATATTATTTAGATTTTTCTCATCAAAACTGAGATTTTCGGATATTGCTCTTATAAATCTCAAAAAAAATCTTATGTCTATATAGTATCCGTTAACGGTGCGTTGTGAACGCCCACGAATGGTAAGCATATAGGAAAGATAATCTTTTAGTAGTTGTGGGGCATCTAGTTCTGATATTCTGAAAATTTTCATATTAAATCAACTCCGTTTATATTTTAATAATACTGTATAATTATATCATTTTATATAATTATTATCTACTAATTTATCTATTTTTTAAAGGGAGGTAATTGAAATGTACTATAATGGGAATAATTATTATCAAAATAGTAATATGAATAGAGCAAAAGATGTCAGAAAAATAAATGGTAATGAGAAAAATACAAGTCAACAAAATAAAGAATTTGATAATCTGTCTACATCAAACGAAGTATCAAAAGAAAGATGTGCCAATAATACTACATATACCACTTCTTGGGGAAAGGCAATTGACGGTGACGCAAATTCGCTGACAGTAGGAACAAATGGCCCGGTATTGCTTCAAGATTTACATCTGCTTGATAAATTAAGTCGTTTTGACAGAGAAAGAATACCCGAAAGAGTAGTACATGCAAACGGAACAGGAGCTTTTGGTGTGTTTAAATGCTATCGCTCAATGGAAAAGTATACAATGGCAAGTTTTTTGAATACACAGGGAAAAGAAACACCTATTCTTGCAAGATTTTCAACAGTTATAGGTTCAAAAGGTTCGGCTGATACAGCAAGAGATCCTCGTGGCTTTGCGGTAAAATTTTATACAGAAGATGGAAATTACGATATAGTTGGAAATAATATGCCTGTATTTTTTATAAGAGATGCAATAAAATTCCCGGATTTAATACATTCTTTAAAACCTACTCCTGATACAAATATTCAAAGTGATGAAAGGTTTTGGGATTTTATTTCTTTTACGCCGGAAGCTACACATATGCTTATATGGTTGTATTCCGATAATGGTACTATTAAAAGTTACAGACATACAAATGGTTTTAGCGTAAATACTTATTCATGGATAAACAGAGAAGGTAAGGTCTGTTATGTAAAATATCACTGGAAAACCATGCAAGGAGTGGAAACTATTGACAGAGTAGAGGCAGAGTTTTTGGCAGGTGCAAATCCGAATATTGCAAAAGAAGATTTATTGAATGCTATTAATAGGGGAGATTATCCGAGATATGAGTTAAATGTGCAATTAATGGAAAGAGATATGGCAGATAAGCTCTCATATAATCCACTTGATGCAACTAAGGTATGGGACGAAAAAGATTTTCCTTTAATTCCAATAGGAATGATGACATTAAACAAAAATCCTTATGACTTCTATTTACAGATAGAACAAGCGGCATTTTCACCTGCACATATAGTCAATGGTATAGGTGTTTCGGAAGATAAACTATTACAAGGCAGACTTTTTTCATATAATGATACGCATCTGCACAGATTGGGCACTAATTTTATGCAGTTGCAAAGCAACAGACCATATATGAAAGTAAATAATCATCAAGCCGATGGAGAGGCAGAGTATTACAAAACCACAAATGAGATTAATTACTCACCAAATGCACTTAATAATAATCAACCTTATGTTTGTCTGGAAAATTTTGAACCTGTTATTAATGTAGAAGGCACAATAAAACGTGCAACCATAGATAAAACAGATGACTTTACACAGGCAGGCGAAAAATACCGTTCATTTAATCCCAATGAAAGAAAAAACTTTATTGAAAATATATCACTCTCACTTATAAAAGCAAAACCACAAGCACAGAAAAGAGTAATAGAATTTCTTAAAAATTCTGATAATTCAATGGGTACAGCTGTTGAAAATGCAGTGAGAAATATGGATAGATATTAAATATATTGTTTTATAATGATAACTGCTGTATTTTTTGTACAGTGGTTATTTTTTACTCTTGACTTACGAACAGATGTTTTGTATAATATACATTATGAAGAACATTTGTTTATTAAAGAGATTATAGGTGATTGTAATGAGTAGAATAATACTACATAGTGATTTAAATTCTTTTTATGCTTCGGTAGAGATAGCTGCAAATCCTGTTTTAAAGAATTTTCCTGTTGCTGTATGCGGAAATGTGGAAAAAAGACATGGTGTGGTTTTGGCAAGGTCGGAAAAAGCAAAAAAACTTGGTGTAAAAACAGGTATGACGAATTGGGAGGCAAAGAGTATTTGTCCCAATATAGTTCTGGTAAGTCCACATTTTAATTTATATGAGGACTATTCAAAAAAAGTACGTGATATATATTTGCAATATACAGATTATGTAGAGCCTTTCGGTATAGATGAATGTTGGCTTGACATAACAGGAAGTATAGGTATTATGGGTAATGCTCTTGATATTGCCAATGATATAAGAAACAGAGTAAAGAAAGAATTGGGAGTTACTGTGAGTATAGGTGTATCGTATAATAAAGTTTTTGCAAAACTTGGCAGTGATATAAAAAAGCCTGATGCTATTACTGTGATAACGCCATTTAATTTTAAAGAGAAGATATGGTCACTGCCTGCATCTGATTTATTATTTGTTGGAAAATCAACATATAAACAGTTATTAAAATACGGAGTAAAAACAATAGGCGATATAGCAAAAACCTCTCCGGATATTCTTTATAATTTATTGGGAGTAGCAGGGAAAAATTTGTGGGAATATGCGAATGGTTTGGATAATACAGAAGTTAAATGTATAACTGAATATGACGCAATAAAAAGTATAGGTAGGGGAATGACAGCTAAAAAGGACTTGGAAACAAATAGTAGTGTGTATAAATTAATAAATTATTTATCACTGCAAGTTGGACAAAATCTATATAAAAACGATTTATGTGCATGCGGTGTACAGATCAGTATAAAAGATAATAAATTTAATACAAGTCAATATCAGTTTATACTTCCTGAACCTACACAAAGTTCATTTGAAATTGCAAACAGTGCATATAATTATTTTTGTTCACACTATAATTTCGATAATCCCATACGTTCAATTACAGTCAGAGGTATAAATTTGCAAGATGTCAATAATCCAATTCAGCAAAATATTTTTGCAGACAATACAGAAATTTTGAAGAAAGAGAAACTGCAAAGTACAATCAATAAACTACAAACTGATTATGGTAAAGATATTTTATGCTATGCAACAATGATAAATGTACAAAAAGATATATTGTAAATGTAATTTTAAATTTAAGTTGACAATATCGTTTTTTAGTTATATAATTGCAATATATCTAAATTATATAAAAAGGAAATCGACAAAATGAAAAAAATATCTATAAAAGAACTTACCTTAGTATCTCTTATGTCGGCATTAATATGTGTAATATCACCGTTTGCTGTACCGATAGGACCACTGCCTATTTCGTTGGCAGTATTTATAATACATCTTTCGGCAGTATTACTTGGTGGTAAATTGGCAACATTAAGTTGTATAGTATACTTGTTGTTGGGTGCGTTTGGTTTGCCTATTTTCGCAAGTTTTAATGCAGGTGTGGCATATATAGCAGGACCAACAGGAGGATACTTGCTAGGCTTTATATTTATGATATTAATAAGCGGAGTATTTATATCAAAATATAAAGGTAACGTAAAAATGTATATTTTAGGTATGATACTTGGAACAATAGTCGATTATTTATTTGGAACATTATGGTTTTCATATCAACAAAACACAACATTTTTAAAATCACTATTGATTTGTGTAGGTCCATTTGTTATTGTAGATTTAATAAAAATAATATTTGCTGCAATCATTGGTGAAATTATTCGCAAACAACTTGTAAAAGCTGCAATTTTAAAGTAATACATAAAAAATCCAAAACCTATTAATGCGGTTTTGGATTTTTTCAAACTATTTATTTCTTATAAATAGTTTTTTAGTCTTTCAATATTGCTTTCCTGTAAAGATATCAGTTCGTTTGCAAGTCTGTTTATTTGTGTGTTTTCAATGACCGCTGAATTCATAATTTTTCGTAAGTCATTAATACCCATATTGTTTCCTTGTATCAATATATCTGCAATATTGGAAGAAGAACAGTCTGTGAAAGTTTTTATCATAATACCTGATTTTATACTGCCTTTTGTTATTAAATCAATTTCTTCAGGTTTTTCGTTTGCTTTTATCAGCATTTGTTCGCTTTCATCAACAATCTTTTGTGTATTGTTTTTTTGTTCGCATATCAGGTCATAAAAAGCTTTCTCCTCTATTTTGTCACAAATTTTTTGCATAGAATAAACAGCAGTACTACTGTTTTTGAATATCTCTTTCAGTACCTCTATATCATTCATTCTTAAAATGCCTTTCTTTTTTTATTATATAATATATTTTTCCTAAATCAGTTATAGTATGTGTAAAAAATATTTTTT
>JAHHTR010000191.1 GCA_020024515.1 Angelakisella sp. | reverse complement strand
GGACCGTTTATGTAAAAACAATCTTTTTTAAAAATCTTTAATAAAAAAAGTTTAATTTTTTGAAACATAAGACACCTCATATATTAAGTATTTTTGGATTTATAATTCCCTTATACTCCCCTTTTTTCACCCTGTCGCTAAGCGCAATATAGACATTATCTACATTACATTCACCAAATGAAGAACTGATAACAACTTCATCAGGTTTGAAAGCATACAGTACCCCCTCGCCTCCTATACTTGAAAATGGTATTATTCTTTCACAATCTATATTTTTAAAAAGACTTTCATCCGCAACTATTACTGAAAAATCGGAAAACGGCTCTTTTAAATTGTTACCACTATCTGCAAAGGCAAAAAACTTTGTTTTTTCACCATCTTTAAGAACAGTTACAGAATAAAGTTCCTTTTTTCCAATTTTGTTATTATAAATTCTTATTATTACAATAGAAATTATGTATGCCACAAATGCAGAAATAAGAAGCGTTTTTGCAGAAACATCAAAGTAAACTGTTGAATTATTTATTACAACACCTTTAGGTTTAAAAATAAACCAAAGTCCTATCATAATTCCAACAAAAAGAAGATTTACAAAAAAGAAAATTGATACTTCTTTTACATATGTTTTAAAATTTCTAAACTTAAACGCAATAAAAATTATTAGGCATGCAACAAGAAGTTTTCCTAAAGTAGAAAGTAAAAAGTTTAAGTCATCCCACAATATAACAAGAGAATACAATCCACCGACAAAAGATGCCAAAACACTTCTCCATAATTTTTCGTCACGCTTTGAAAATTTAGAAGTAACGAGAATCAGAAAAAATGTAATAAAAAAGTTAACAACAAATAGCACATCAACATAAATAACGGTCATCGCCACCACCAAGCTTATTATACCGTCTTAAATACAAATAAAATGTCAAAAAAAATTACGGCAAGAATACTCTTGCCGTAAAATTATTTATATATTATTTTTAGTCATATCCTATATTAGATATTAGAAAAAAATATAAGATACCAATACCGATATAAACTATATAAATTGATATAACAAATTAGTCTTCAATTTCAATTGTTTCAATAACAACATCATAAACAGGCTTATCTGCTGCACCACACTTAACATTTGCAATATCTTCAAGTGTATCTGTTCCGTCAATAATCTGACCAAAAACAGTATGGTGGAAATCAAGCCAAGGAGTTCCGCCAACTTTTTTATAGTTTTCAATAACTTCTTCTGGATAACCTTGGTCCTTTAATTGTTCCATTTGTGATAAAAGACCACCTGGAATATCTTTTGCCTGTACGATAAAGAACTGGCTTCCGTTAGTATTTGGGCCTGCATTAGCCATTGAAAGTGCACCATAATAGTTACGAGCATCAAGACTAAATTCATCTTCAAAACTATGGCCAAAAATTGATTCTCCGCCGCAGCCTGTTCCTGTTGGGTCACCGCCCTGAATCATAAAGTCTTTAATTACACGGTGGAAAATAAGTCCATCATAATAACCATTTTTTGCATGAGTTGTAAAGTTTTCTACTGTTTTTGGAGCTACTTCTGGAAAAAGAACAAAAGTCATATCTCCTCTATTTGTTTTAATTACAGCCTTTACGCCGTCTTTTACTTCAAGTTGATTCATTATAATTTTACCTTTCTATTTATTTCTTTAATAGTTTCTTCATCAAATTTAATCAACTTACGGTCATATGTCATAATTCCGTTAAGTTCATCTTCTACATCTGTAAGCTGAGTATATACTGTTGCAGAAAGACCTGTTTTAATCTGCGGAATTATTGTTTTTTCATATGTATTTTTAAATGCTTTTGTAAGCGATTCCTTTGACTTATATATCTTATAACCAAACATTTTATCATTAAATGTATGATTAAGAATTCTTTGTGAATA
>JAHHTR010000190.1 GCA_020024515.1 Angelakisella sp. | reverse complement strand
AAGAAAATCCGGACGGTAGTATAGACAGTCGGACACAGACCAAGCAGTAGGAGTGCAAAGTAAAGACGAAAATTGATTTGTGAAAAAGATCGTTTCATTTTGAGCATTGCGATTACCTCTAAAAAGACGAGGATACGGGCACTGATACTATGTCTGTGAAACCCTATATCGCTTTCTTATATACATCCACCCAAGGTAAGAATTACTTTTGTGTGCCTGTACCCTTTATTTTTGTTACTGCACTCCATAACAATGAAAAAATCACTATCATGCTCATCTTTCACAACAATACCTTGTGAGTAATCAGTTTTCCAAAGAGGCTTAACTCCATAATAGGATTCAACAAAAGCATTAGTAGGATTTGGCATATCTGCATTGAATCCGTTTTCAAATAACCACGCATGATAATTCTTAATTGCAGGAGGTGCTCCAACTATTTGAAACGAACTCGCTATTGCCATTTGAAATTCAAGTTCATCTTCAATATTAATCACATATTTTTCTGTGGGGTCAAGTTCATATTCCTCAAGAGCGTGCTTATTATCTAAATTTTCATATAGTTTGATTTGTTTCATAATATCGGAGCCAACCTTTCTTAAATTCCTTGAGGCCTTGCACCTGTATATACTTGTTTTTTTGCAGTAAATTCATTTACAGTTAAAAATGACTTGCCCAGTTCATTTAGGCTAAGTACCAGCATATATTCAGCTACCTCACCGATAATATCGATACTGCGAATAGGATTTAATTTCCGACGAAATTCTTCGAAAGTATCTCCTACATTTAACCATTCACCGTCTTCCTCATCGTAATAGCAGCAATATTGTAGCCAAGTATCTCTATCGTTTTCTTCATAAAAGTCTTCATCAGCCGAAAAATCTGCCCACGGAAAAAGCTTTGGGAAAACGTCAGTATACAATGTATAAGGAAACCAATACGGATACGAATACTTTGTTATGCTTTTCCCATCATCCACAATCAACTCGGTATCTCCCTTACCACTGGACTTGTTCACCCATTCCTGCGAATGCAATTTGACGATACCACCATTCTGAATAATTCTCATAAACTCTATTTGAGATAATAAAAAATTATAGTTCGTGACATACTCTGGAAGATTTGTAAAAGATAGAAGCAAATCATTTGCCAGACCATCTAAGAAAACTTGTGTCCGAGGAACCCTAACAAAGAACCCTTTTCCTTTTTCATTGCTTGTCCGTTCTATCGTCTCTGTAGTTAGTTTCTGCCAGATACAGGTCTTATCATCAGGATTATATAAAACAACAATACACGGCAAAGAATTTGAAGTCCAGTAATTGTATTGGCGTTCATCTATATTCCGAAAAATAACAGCTCCATCTTTTTCTTCTTTGAACCAACTGGTGCCGGATTTGATTTGTACAGCCAGAAGCTGTTTGGGTCTACCTGATGATTCGATATATTCCATATGGGCATCAATGCCTACATCGTTAACTGGTTGCTCTCGAAAAAGCCAATTGTTATCTTCGGCAATTTCTGCGCAATGATGCACACCTATTCGCTCAGTATGATTTGCCATATAAAGACCCCCTTCAATAAAAGTGGTATCCTAAAATAAATCAGCCTCACGGAATTGCTTCCACACGGCTGGCTGATGGCACCAAGGTCTCCGTAAAAATATTATAGGTTAAATCATCGATATATTCAAGATGCTGTATTATTGGAAGCTGTTTTTCTCTCCTTCTCCTGTTAGGGATAGGTGTGGGATTTTAGCATTTAGGCTTCAGGATGACTCCTACCACCTGATTTTTTGTCTGTCCCAAACCGCCAGATTTCATTAGGGATAGATTTTAGAAAAAGTTATCAGAAATGCAGAAAAACCGCCTAAACAGGAGGCTTTTCAAAGAAAGTTAGTTGGAGTAAGGTGGCTTGAACACCCGACATC
>JAHHTR010000189.1 GCA_020024515.1 Angelakisella sp. | reverse complement strand
TTGTATTTGTATTAATAATTATTGGGTTTAAGGGTAATACTATTATTAAAAATATAGTAGATAAAGCAGTAGTTTTTTCAACGGCAATAATATCACCGCAAAACACATATTTTGCATTAAAGGAAAAGTATGTTTTAGGAGAAGAAAGTAGTGATAAATCAGATAAAGCAGATGTTAATATAAGTATAAATGCAGATGCAAATAAACCTGATGTTCAAAAGTCTGAGTCAGAAAACAGTAATTCTGATATCGAACAAAATGATAATTTGGAACTTCCACCAAATAATCAAAGTATTATTGAACATACAGAGCAGTCATCGCAAAGCAATAATATTTTGAATACTGATAAAACTCCGCCGATAATACCGAAAAAATATCAGGCTCAACTTATTGAAGAACATTTTACAGGAAAATACGACGGAAATTTATTCAGTAAAAAAGGTGATGTTTTAATCAGAAATTATACAAAAATAACCGATGAAGAAATAATGGATATATTGGAAAAACCGAGCAATATTAAAATTAAAGATATTACAAAACCGACAGTACTTATTTATCATACTCACACGACCGAAAGTTATGAAAAATATGACAGTGATGTTTATGATACAAGAAATACATGGAGAGATACAGACAATACTAATAATATGGCAGTGGTTGGTGATGTATTGACAAGTGAACTTGAAAAATATGGAATAAATGTTATACATGATGTCACACAACATGACTATCCGTCATATAACGGTTCATATGACAGAAGCAGAGTGACTATGCAAAAATACTTGGATAAATATCCTGAAATCGCAATTACTATTGATATACATAGAGACGGAATAGTCGGAAAAAATGATATAGTGAAAAAACCTGTTGCAATAATTGACGGAAAAAAACATGCACAACTTATGATAGTTCCGCCGTGTGGAAATGAAAAAATAAAAGTTCCGAAATGGAAAGAAAATTTTAGATTTGCCACTGAACTAAGTCAATATATTTATAATGAAAATCCTGATATTCTTCGTCCTATGTTTTTATCTCATAGATTTTATAATTTGGATTTGAGAACAGGTTCTTTGCTGTTTGAGATAGGCTCAAACGGTAATACATTGGAAGAAGCCACCAATACAGCTAAATTTATTGCAAAACCCATAGCAGATTATATTAAGTCGCTTACAGAGGATAAAAGTGATAATATTGGTAATAATAAAGATAAAAAGTGAAAAGGTGAGTATATATAGAGGGAAAATTTTTTAAGAAATCATATATAGAAAAGCGAATACGCAAAAAGAAGTTCAGAAGGAAATGTTTATTGTGTACAACGATAATATCGGTATTTATATTATCTGTGGGTGCGTTGTATTCAATAGACTTAAATATCAGAAATAATATGTTGCCGAATGCAAAACCTATTTTTAATATTAATAAAAGTGAACGTTTAAAATATGATGTTTCTTTTTTGGGAAAAGATTTAACACTGAATTTTGAATATGTTGAAAACTTTTTTGAGTACTCGAAAAATATTATAAATACACCAACTGCGTGGGAAAGATGTAAGTTTATAGCAAAAGCTTATGCTACAAAGAATTTTCCGTATAATTCAAGAGAAAAAGTAAATCAAAAAAACTTTTATTAAAAACAGTATTTAATAAAAAAATTAGAGATTTCGGGAAATTTTGTAAAAAAGGTATTGACTTTTTGTTATATATATGCTATTATATATGAGATGTCATTAAGAGTAGTGCTTTCGGGGTGTAGCGCAGTTGGTAGCGCGCTTGGTTTGGGACCAAGATGCCGGGTGTTCGAGTCACCTCACTCCGACCAGTAAAAAGATTTGATTTTTTCCAAATCTTCATATAGATAGAAAAGTGCATTTTTTGAAGGGTGGCACTTTTCTATCTGTTACATTTGTACTTTTATGGTTATGTCCGTTTTAGGTGAT
>JAHHTR010000188.1 GCA_020024515.1 Angelakisella sp. | reverse complement strand
CATAATCAGGTCTGTGTTGGGATTCAAACAAACACGCTCCCTTCTTTAGAAATTTGGATTCATTTACTCGCGCAAAATGTCATTGACAATTTGTGCCGTTTGCTTGTTGTTAATTTTTATAATCTATATACAGGAAAAAAATTCTTTTTGTGATCAGAAGCAGCAGCATGATAATAATCAAGGCAAAAGAAAAAATGCCTATAGATATAACTTCCAAGGCTGTTTTGAAATTTAACGATGTAAGAATAATTGATAAGACAGCTGCAATTAAAGATAACAGCGTTGCTGAAACAATCGATACAAAAGTTTCCTGAGTAACCTGCTTTTCAATTTTGTTTGGACTATCAATTTTGCTAACTAGAATAGCAGCAAACCCAAATAGGACTGTGAAAACGATTGAAAACACCGTGGTCAGCAATTCTGCCAGAGTCTTGCTTATGACTACATCTAGCTGGTAAACCAAAACCCATGACAGAATAACCGGAAAAATGAAAAAGCAAATGCAGTCCCACGGTGAAAATCTCTTCTTTTTCGCGTTTTTGAAAACTGTCAGCTGTTCTTTCAGAACAGCCCAAAGCCAAACTTTTCTGTTTCCAAACAGCATAACACACAGAATAGCAGTTGCAATCAAAATCCAGATATTCTTATCCAGCATTCTCATTCTCCTCCGCTATGATACTGTCATAATATTCATCCGTCAGTGTTGTTAATGCCTTGATAAAGTCCTTCGTTTGGTGAAATGCTTTGTGCAAGCGCTCTGTAATGTCATAATTGCCCACAACAGAATCAAGGTCATTCCACCGAACTTTTTGTGATCGTTTCCCAATGCGAAGGATAATTTCCGCATCATTATAGTTCTCAGCATTAGGACACTCATTTTTAATGCGGGCAAAGGCGACCTTCTGGTCGATTTTACCCATCTGCAAATTGCAGATGATATCTTTGATTCGTCTATTTTCCTGTGACGCAAGATTAAGCCCTAAATCCTGTATCACTTCACGCTTTTTCCTCCTATGTACATTCTCTGCAATATCTGTGGATTCTATGTTGCGAACATACTGTAGTTGAAGTTTGGTGGGAGTAATATTTGTGTCTGTCGGAAGGAACGGAATATATAATTCCATATCCAATTTTATGCCTTTTTCCTTTAGCATTTTATTAGCAACTTCCAAAAACACACTTTTGCATCCAGATCCACTTTGGCGATGAAAAACGGCGATTGCCGAATCTTCATTTTCATAGATAAAGATATTATGTTGGTAAAGTGCTGCACCGTCGGAGGCAAAATCATATTTTTTGCCAGTGCTTGTTTTAACAACTCGAAATGGTTTTCCCTGCTTTCCAGCATAGGGAACGATTCTCCATTTATTAACACCAGTTTCAGTTGTGCGAGGATAAATATTTTCTTCAGGCAGTAAGATTGCCCTTTCAGAATGTTCTCCGATAGCCATATCGGAAGTGGCTTTACTAAAGTCTTCTATAAAGTCGGAGAATGAATATTCAGGTGCAAGCCCTTCTTTTATCTTTTCTTGCAATTGTTCCTTGAGAGGATTATTTCTTTGTAAATAACTAAATGTACATTTGTATGCAGACAGCGTTTCTATTTTTGCCATCAGTATTCACCTCAGTTTACAATGACTTCGCCATTTAACAACAACGGAAGGGGAAGCCACAGTATATTTTTTATCTTTAAGTGTGTTGCTTGATATTTTATTCTGCCTGCTTCAGCCACAAAGAAGCAAGTAGCTGAATTCAGTGGATTTCATAATTCTAATACTATGTGCCGAGATAACTCGACGAATTCAAATTCATTATACATCCTCTAAAACATCTTTGACTTCTTCCACTACTTTGTGTTTTACAAGGACAGTGGTCAAAATACCACGCACATCCATACGCAAATGGTGCTGTATATCATCTGCCTTGTTTAGTACACAGTTATTGCGATTAGGTGACATTTCACCCAAGCGGTTTGCAACAGCCTGCAG
>JAHHTR010000187.1 GCA_020024515.1 Angelakisella sp. | reverse complement strand
TACTAAAAATATGAGTTGAAATTATAATAGTCTTTTTTTCTTGTTTCATTTTTAAAAGAAAGTTTTCTACTAATTTAGAGGTTAAAATATCTAATCCGTTAGTTGGTTCATCAAATATAATAACAGAGGGTGAATGTACAATTGAAATAGCTAAAGACACCTTTTGTTTCATGCCTGTTGATAAATTAGCAATTTTCGTTTCGGCATACTTATCTATTCCAAATACTTCAAATATTTCCTTTTTCCTTTGTTCTTGTATATTTTGGGGAATACCATAAAGATTAGAAAAAAAATGAAATAAATAATTTGGTGAAAAATGATCATCCAATTTTAAATCAGTAGTTAGAAATCCAATATCCTTACGTACTAATTGTGGATCTTTTACTACACTGTTTCCAGCAACTATAATATCTCCAGCTTCTGGACGAATTAGTGTAGAGATCATTCGTAAAGTAGTAGTTTTCCCTGAACCATTAGGACCTAGTAATCCGAAAATTTCTCCTTGATTTACATTGAAAGATAAATTATCAACAGCTATTTTTTTTCTAGTTGTTTCATGTTCCAGCTTCTGTTGCTTTTTAGACAAACAAAAAGATTTTGATACAGAGTTTACAGATATTATATTATTCATAATCTTACCTTTCTTTTAAAAATAATCTAATATATTCTTTTTCAATAGATTGCAAATTACCTTCCAATATATTAATAATTTTACCGTTATTAATATATATAGCCTTATCACATATATTAGAAATGAAATCCAACATATGACTGGAAACAAGTATAGTTGCATCTTGTTCTTTTAATTCTTTCATTTTTTCTTTTAAAGCAATAACTCCAATGGTATCCAAACCATTTGTAGGTTCATCTAATATTACCAATTGTGGTGTACCCAATAATGCACAAGCGATTGATACTCTTTTGGACATACCCTGTGACAAATATCGTATTTTTTGTTCGCTATAATCTAACATTTTGTATCTGGAAATTTCTTTTTCAATAATTTGATTTGTAGTTTGTATTTCTTTCATATTTGCAGTATATAAAATTGCCTGTCTAACAGATAATTCCGGTGGAAGATATGAAAATTCAGGTAAAAAACTGAAGTATTTAGCTCGAATTTTATCTATTTTCATACCATTAAAGTTAATATCTCCGCTATCTGCAGCCTCTGAACCAACTATTAAATTAAAAAGCGTGGTTTTACCCGCACCATTTGGACCGATTATTGCAGTTATAGAGCCTGAACTCGCTTCAAATGAAATATTGTTTATACCGGAATTATGGTATCTTTTTGTCAGATTTTTTACTTCTATCACTTTATAGGATTCTCCTTTGCTTTTTTGAATATAAAAATAGGTAAATAAAAAATATATATGTATGGAACAATACAAATCATAATGCTATATAGAGCGCTTACTTTTGTTTTATTTTCAAATGGATAGCAGGATATTAATATTGAACCTATACTGACAGAGGATATTATTCCATGAAGCATACATAATATCCACATTGCCATACATATATGCAAAGGGACTTTATTATACAAAAGAGCAAATGTAAACAATGTAAGATAAAATCCTATATTTATAATGACTGATAAAATTTTGTGTTTCCAAATATCCATTTTTGTAATTTTATAAGCAATATGCATTTTATAATTTGGAAATTCAACAAGAAAAAAATCAGATATTGTAGCAATAGAAAAATCTGTTACAATAAAACCAAATACGAATGCAAAGCTATATGTCAATTTTTCACTATGTATAAAAAATAAATAAAATATAATAACTAAATTAATTACTGAACAAAATATATAATCAATACTTTTGCATAATCGTATATGTTCAATATACCACCATCCGGTGAATTTATGTTTAAAAAATATATTATGAATTATATTGGACATGTTAGATTGTTTTTTGGTTTTATAATATTTACTGTTTTTCTTTATTAAAAATAAAACCAGAACTATACAAAAAGCAATTAAATTCAAATTTATAAAAAAAGACAGTACTATAA
>JAHHTR010000186.1 GCA_020024515.1 Angelakisella sp. | reverse complement strand
CTGTAATGGACAAATGAATATCTTTTATTAAACAAAAAGATAAATAAAGTATTTTAATGTAAAAAGTTTTTATTGTAATATAAACATTAAATCTTTAAAAATATTTATATAAAATAATAATATACATCTTGCTTTTTTTATCTTTTATGATAGAATACTATATATACAGAGATTTTTCTTTGTATGAATATAAAATTCTATGGAGGTAAATTAATATGGCATACGTTATAGGTAATGATTGCATTAGCTGTGGTACATGTGAAGGTGGTTGCCCGGTAAGTGCTATTTCAGCTGGTGATGACAAGTACGTTATCGATGCTGATACTTGTATTAGCTGTGGTGCTTGTGCAGCTTCTTGCCCTGTTTCTGCTATAAGTGAAGGTTAATTTTTAGCTTAAACTGAAAGATTAATACAGTAAACATAAAAAAACATTCTATTATTTGCACCTTGCATTTAATAGAATGTTTTTTATGTTACTCAAAAATTATTTTACATATTATTGTTACTGTGTTCAGTTATATATTTATTTACATTGTTTATTGCAATTATAATATTCTCTGCATTATCCAATGAATTTATCAGCTTTAACTGTTTATCATTATAAATATCACCTTTTGAAAGCAATTTCATCACTTCAAAGTGAGCTTTATCATTATGTGATTTATATCTATTTGCCAAATAGTTTGCTGTATCAAAAAACTCTGCACCTATATAACCATTTAATGCAGAATTTATTACATTGTCAAATTCTGCATTAGTTGGTAAAGAAGAATTTGACGATATCACAGGCAAGTCGCTCTCTTTTTTTGTAGTTGGATTGTTTTTAAAGAAAAAAGTAAGTATAAATATTAACCCAACAAATACTATAAATGGTATACGTCTCGTTTTTTGTTGGGGTCTTGGTGGTAATTTATGTCGCTTTATCCTATCATTAACTTGAACATTATTTGTATATTTTACCATCAATAATAACCTTTCGTACTTCCAGTGTATCTTTATCAAGTAAAACGATATCAGCCAATAAGCCTTCTTCTATTTTACCTATCCTATCTTCCATTCTTATTGCTCTTGCGGGAGTTTCTGTTGCTGCCTTTACAGCTTGCTCTATCGGTACACCGAATTTTACAACATTGCACATACCCTTGTATGCTGTTATTGTAGAGCCTGCAATAACACCATTTGCAAGTGTAGCTTTTCCATCTTTTACAAAAACTTCCATTCCACCAAGTTCATATTGACCGTCCTCCATACCCGCAGCACTCATTGAATCAGAGATAAGACATACTCTATCGGGCATTATTTTAAATACTGTGCGTATAACCGCAGGATGAATATGCACACCATCACAAATTAATTCTGTGGTAACATCAGTATCAAAAGCTGCACCAACCATACCTGGTTTGCGGTGTGTCATTGGTGACATAGCATTAAACAGATGTGTCATATTTCTTGCACCGGCTTCTATTGCCTCCACTGCGTCCTCATAGGTTGCGGGGGAATGTGCCAAAGAAACTGTTGTTTCATCTTTTACTGCTTTTATAAAATCAATAGCACCTTCGCTACAAGGTGACAAATCAACTATCTTTATATTGTTGCCGCTTATTTCTTGCAATTTACGATAGTGTTCAAGTGTTGGTAAAACAATGTATTGAGTATTATGGCAACCTCTGTATTCTGTTGAAATATATGGGCCTTCCATATTTATACCCACAACTTTTGCACCATTTGGCTTTTCTTTTATTAACTCACCTATTTTTGTGTAACTATCAACCAAACTTTCCATTGGTAAAGTCATACCTGTTGCAACTACACTTGTTTCACCGTTATCCGCATAGTATTCGCACATTTTTTTCATTTCATCTTTACTTGCAGTTGAAAAGTCATATCCCTTGCACGCATGTGTATGAATGTCTATTATACCCGGTATAACAAGCATATCTGTACAATCAATAACTTCATCATTTTCATTAATTTCTTCTGCAACTTTTTCAATTTTCTCTCCACATGTTTTTACTGTTAATTTTCTGAATTCACCATTATAAAATACCTTAC
>JAHHTR010000185.1 GCA_020024515.1 Angelakisella sp. | reverse complement strand
GCACTATCAAAAACTTTTTCGTTTTTTCTCTACCCCAACATTTGACATAGAGCCTTGAGAGATCCGAAATTTCGATGGGGATAGTTTTGGGGATATGTGAAAAATGCCGAAAAGAGGAATCTGAACTTTTTGCCCTTTTTTTCATCCAACTTCATACAAATAAAAGTAACTGCGAATAATTTCAAAAAACTTTGTGGGGATAGTTTGGGGAATGATACGCTGAAATTATATTTTATAACAGAATATTATAGATGCGATTGAATCATATGATTAACTATGATAAACTTAATAAGTTGAATAAAGTATTATCTTAGAATATAAGGTGGGTGAACTATATGCAAGAAGAAAATACTCATTTGAAACGTTGTTTAGTCCTGCAATCATTTGCACCTTTATTCCTTCTTTTAACAATAAAGAATTTTCAACCAAAGGTTTTCTACGCGCTGATTTTGAAGTTTTTTGCTAAGGTTTCTGCTCATGACTTAAATATATTGAGTATAGCTTTGCATCATGAAATGTTTGGGCCGATGGTAGTATCTTCTTTAGGTGTTGTTTGGATTATCCTTACTATTATTACAGTCCTTGGTTTTAACGGAATGCAAAATTCCGGTTTTGCCTCTACAGGAGAAAAAATAGTAATCAATTCGGAAGAATCAGACAATAGTGCTACTTTTTTGGTAACATATGTACTACCGTTACTTACTGATGATGTAACTAATCTGAGAAATTTAATATCCTTTTTACTTATGCTGTCCATGGTTATACTGCTTTTAATTAAGTCTGATTCGTTTTATTTGAACCCTATACTGACATTGATACGGTATAAAGTATTTTCTTTTAGTTTTATTGAAACAAGACAAAATGATGTTTCTACAGATAGAGTTTACATCGGAATTACGCGCAAGTGCGACATTGATCAAAGTAAAAAAATACAAAGAAAATACATTTCCAATGGCGTTTTCTTAATATATAATGATATAGAGATATAGAAAGAGGAATTTAAATGCCTGTTGAAAATTTGAATGCTCCCGCCATGAAAGGATTATTACAGGAATGTGTAAATGCGTATAATGACTGCGGCTTCGAAGCATACGTTGTAATGAAAGAAGCACCTAGATTAAGAAGAATTTGTTTTTATAGAGATCCTAGATCCAATGGCTCGGATTTTAGAGCAAGTTTAAAACAAAAGTTTTTTGCAGCTATGCAAGAACAGTATCTATCTGATGACGTTGAATATGCTGATGGGAGATATTTAGCTGATAATCAAAATAAAAATCTGATTATCAAGCAGTCTGGAGACTTTGTACCATTTGCTTTTTTAAATAACGAGAATGGGAATCGTATTTTTTCACCGGAAGATTTGGACGACGCTACGGGCCTGATTTTTAGAATTAATAGCCCATCCCGGTCTATATGGTTATATCAACACATGTGGTCTATTATGGTTCCTAATAAAAAGAAAAACAATATGATGGCCCGAATTTCTAAATATGAGAATCATTTCGTTTTTTCAGAACAAAAGGAACAAATTTTGACTATTGCGGCTAAAGTTGATATTCTCATTATAGACAATTATCTTGTTACAAATAATCCTAAGCTACTGCAGAGTCATTTTGGCTTTCAAACCTACATTTATCAAGCAGCAAATAACTCTATACAGGAAATAGTCGACAAGAATTTAGTGAAAAATACAGATAAGCTAATCGAGTATATTAGTAGGGGAAAACCGCAATATGCTAAGAAAATGATGAGAATTGGGTCATCTAGAGTGTTTAGTTTGACCAAGGAGCAATTGTTTGAAAAAGTGAATTCACTGGACAGGTGGAAAGATAAGTTTGTCATTGATGCGGAATCTCAAAAAATCGAGCTTCGGACCTATCGTCAGGTTGAGAGCTTAATAGATTTGTTTGATGAAAGATATACTCGTTCTGATGTTACAGCTGCAGAATATGATACAGATGTAAAAAAATTAGCGCCGTGATTATGTTATCCCCTGGTTTGATTGATTGAACAGATCCAGTAAAAACGGACAATAGACAAAATACCCCCTTATGTAGGAT
>JAHHTR010000184.1 GCA_020024515.1 Angelakisella sp. | reverse complement strand
CTTGAAAAGAGAAGTCAGTATACTGCTTAAAATTTAATATTCCATACCATAAGAGCTTCTTTTTGTACTGTCTGCACAAATTGGGGCAGTACATTATAAAAAGGTAGTTCTCATTTAATGATTTTATATTTTTAGTCAGTGAATAAAAGGATCTTTTTTTATGGTTAAAATTACTCGTTCGATTTCTTTATTGAATTTTACACCATAACTGATACTCATATCAATAACAGTATTTATCGGAGCTTCACTTTCGTTATCTTCCAAATAAACAAAATCATACTTAATACCCATATCTGTAAGTGTCCTGCTTGCAAAATCTTTTGTAGAACCTATTAAATATGGAACTGATACAAATTTTGAACCCTTGCTCACAGTAAGTATAATTTTTTTATCTGTCGGAATATTATCGCCTTCTTTAACAGATTGCCTTACTATGATATTCTCAGGGTAATCGTCATTATAATCATATACATATTCTATCACAAAATCTTTATAGTTATTTGGATTTATAGATTTTTTGTGCATACCAACAAAGGTATGTTCCATTTTGTGAATTATATTTTGAGATTCTGATGAAGAAGTGGTTTCCATATCTATTGGCTTTGCCGAATATAAGTTGTACATAAAAACAAAGTTTGCTATACAACTTATGGTAAGAAGCACCGCAAAAGAAATCATTAAAATAAACTTTATATCATAATTTTTATTGTTTGTTTTATTGTTATTATTAACAATAGGTGCGGCAACTCGTGTTCTATCCACTCCAAAAACAGCAGTATTAGATGTATTTTCTGATAATAATGCACCCGAAAACATATCAATACTTGCAAATCTGTTCTTTTTATCTAAACTCATCGCATTTTTTATAACAACCGATACATTATCTGGAACATTGTCATTATAAAAAGCTACTACTTTTTGAGTATCTTTAACTATTCTTTCTTGTGCATCTACCGGTTCTTGCATGGTTAAAACTTTGAATAAAACCGCAGCTAATGAATATACATCTGTCCATTCACCTTGCCACAAATTTTTCTTGTATTGTTCCGGGGCAGAATATCCATTATAAAGTTCATGTGGTATAATACTTCCCACTGTACGAGCCTCAGGCAAAGAAAAACCTGTTAAAATAAGAGTTTCATTTTTTGTTACCCATATATTATCTGGGCATATACCGCAATGTGAAATTCCCAAGGAATTTAACTTTGATATAAAAGAGAAAATGGGCAAAAACATAGTTTTAATTTTTTGCCAAGAAAGATTAGGGTTTGTATTTAAATAGTCTGTAAGTGTTACTTTCTGGATAAATTCCGTAACAGCGTATACAGTATTGTTTGCGGTAAATATATCAACAAAATGGTTTATACAGCCGGATTTTATTTGTGATAGGCTTGTCCAACGGTCATGTATATCCGATGCCATTGTTTTATATGATATATTATATTCTTCTTCAAAATATACAGAGTTTTTGTTCCTTCTGCAAATAGAAGTTGGAAAAAATTCCTCAATATATACTTTACAATTTTCTTTTGTATCAAGAGCCATATAGATTATTGAAATTGTAGATTGTGCAAAAACTGTTCCAATCAAAAATCTGTTATTTAATAATGTTCCTATTTTTAGTAAATTATCAGGGTTGTCTTTATCATTGTGATAGCCACAGTGAGGACATATAGCACTGTTTGTACTGATATTTTTCATACAACTTGCACAGTAATGTACCAATGTATCCAGATAAATTCCCCCTTTTTTTAATACTGAATATTTTTATAAAATAAAATTTAATATATAAAATTTTTAACTATCACTAATATTATTATACACAAAAATATAAATAAGACAAGTGTATCATATTTTTATGATATGTTATTTAATATTAAACTATTGCAAATTTTTAAAATTGTGGTATACTGTTTTAGCAGGGTTGTTGTTATTGCAATAATATTATATTCGGAGTGGTATCGAAGTGGTCATAACGGACGTGACTCGAAATCACGATGCCCCTTGAGGGACGTGGGTTCAAATCCCACCCACTCCGCCATACTTAGTGTATAAAAATGTTATCATCGGTATAAAAGCCGATGATAGCGCATTTTACGCACTTTTTTTCAGAAAAAAAGCGGGTTTTTCAAATGTCATTTTTGATGTTATCATTTTAATAAATTCTCTTATTTGGTGTATTCGAACTCATACCAAATAAGAGAAATTAAAAATCAAGCACAATATTTTAAAAATAGCGTTACTTTAAATTTAATAAAAAAGATTAAGGCTTTGGTTTCTTTTATGAAATCAAAGCCTCAGTCTGTCGAAAAAGTCTGATAATATCGGACTTTTTCTTTTTTTATGTAAAA
>JAHHTR010000183.1 GCA_020024515.1 Angelakisella sp. | reverse complement strand
AAATGAATATCAAACAAATAAAAAAGAATATCAAGAACATTTGGACAATATAAAAACATTATCAGCTGATGCAGATGAACTCTCAGACAAAATGAAAAAAGTACTTTCCAATATTCAAGCTGATATGCAAAAAGAACCTGAATTCATTGGATATAAAGCTGTTCACCGTTATCGTGCAAAAGACAATGATGACAAAGTTCTTATTGGGGACACATATTTTTTATTCGATAAAGATTTTAAAGAAATTAAGCAAGTGTATGATGTTGAAAGTTTAGATTTTAAGATTATAGATCAAGCAATTAAACAATTAAAAGAGAACAAGGAAGAGGAATTGGAATAGTCTCATATACCCTACCAACTAATTAGTGGATAGGAATATAAATGTGAGCATATAAAAATATGCTCACATTTATATTGTATTGGTGCGATTATCCCAGTTCTTTTTCTAGAAGTGTACTGCATAAGGATATTTACCTCCCCACTTTTCCTCAAAACGGTCCAATTCGGTTGCGGCCATTTCCTTATTCGGAGCATTATAAATATTCTTCATATCGGATGTAAATTTCTTTTATCCTTAAATACGACAAGGAGTTCCTAATCTTATGGATGACGCATATCTGAGTAGAAGAATTAGGAAAAACAAAGTATATGGTCTCTGTAAATCCATTCGGTTATACAGGTAATGAGTATATACTGGACGCCACGAGCCTTTAAATTTGTCAGAACCCAATCCTGAAAGAAGAACTCTCAGATTTACCAATCCACATGCCAAGAACTTTCTTTATACCATTCTGCTTCAGACCAACACACAGGCAGTTTTATTAATAATCTTTCTGTTGTCACGAACCTTGAAAATAATGCTGTCCATCCAGACAATCAGATTACTTCACCAGATGCTACTTGTGTTTTCGGTGATATAATTCTGTCATTTTACAAGTTTAAAATAAAATATTTTATAGTGCCTTTTCTAAAGAAAACTGTTTATTATACGCTCCTCAATAATAACAGAGGATTATTCTAATTCTGTATATTCACCTTCATTCAATGATTCAAAAGATTTAAGTTCCTCAATCATCTCATCTTGATTTAATAAGAAACGAGAGCAATCTTTAGCTCTTGCAGTATCATGATGCTCAAAACGATTTATTCCTAAATATTTATATAAACGGCATAGTTTCCCTAAACCATCATAGCTATCAACATAATTTTTACAATAAATACAGTTTTTGATACCAAACCTTTTATAACCTTGATATTTAACCATTTCATAAATGCCAAAAGCAACAGAGGTATGAATACATATTTCTAAAAGCGATTGTTTCCGGGCTTTAGTTATATTCTTACATAAAGATATGTCTTGAAAACATTGAGACTTACCCGATGCATATAGAATATAACGAGAGAATTCTATCTCATTATTAATATTTATAGCATTATAGTCCTTTGCTTTGAACCCCCAAAACGTTGTTTTACTGTCGGTTTCAGAATCCTTTACTTCTAAAGTCTTTCTATCATATTTACAAGACTCAATAAAACCGTTATCTATAATTCTTTGAATGTCAACCTCAGACTCTATTTTAACTTCAATAATTTTACAGCCATTATTTAATTTAGATACATCACTCGCATGAGTAACAAAAAATTCAACATATACAGGCTCTAATTGAGGATTTTTTGATGAAAATATTTTCAAATCAGAGCGTCTATTAATTGAATCATATTGTAGTTCTGGTTCACATGAATCATAAAAATCTTTTAAGTTAAATGTTCTTTGAGAAGATGTATAGCATTCACTATATCTAACAAATTTACAAGTATTTACTTGTGAACAATATGAGCGATATTCAAATTTGAGATTAAAAATATTCTTTGAAAAAAATGCTTGCTGAATTCTTATTTTTGCCAATTGATGCAACATCGTTTCATATGCATTTTTACAATCTACTCCAGATAAATGAGCAAAGTGATGAATACGTTCTGAACCGCCATTTTTAGCTACTAATATTTCCTTACAAGCTGGACAATAACAATTGCAAGCCAAACCATTAGCTACTTCATCTATGTGAACCAAAACATCATTTGAATCATAAGCATATGTCAGTAATCTTTTATGAAGCATAATTAATCAAAGCTTGTATATTTTTATTAGTTCTCAAATTATTTAGTTTGTGGTAATAAGAACAAACCTTCTATTATGGCTATTAAAATATTTTATATGGCTTGTTAGAACCTTTTCACTTTAGATATAAAAAGCCTTAGCACTCTGCTTTTATTCAGTTCTCAGACATGTGCTTATCTGATGCTGATTCATTTTGCCTACAAGATGAATTCTTTAGAAAGTTTGTTGCAAATACAGGTAGCTCAATAAAATATATA
>JAHHTR010000019.1 GCA_020024515.1 Angelakisella sp. | reverse complement strand
TGAAAGCCTTGGTCACTGTGGAGTTGCAACTCTGCGGTGACTTTTTCTTTTTTCTATGTCCCTTTTTACTGGACTTGTTCAAAATTATCAAGAGGTTTTTATTATAATTTTATGTAATTATGTTAATAATAAAGATGATAGTATTGACACAATTATTTTGATGTGATAATATATTATTATAATAAACGTATAATATGGTTTTTAATACTAGATAAATTATAGAGGGAGATAAATATAGATGACAGGTGCACAGGCAATGAGTAGAAGGTATTCAATAGGTGAAGAAGTTTGTAATTCAATATCTCATGGAATAGGAACAATGCTTTCGGTATATGGATTATTGATTATGCTACAAGTATCAATACTGCAAAAAGACTCATATAAAATTTTTGCTTCAATAGTTTTTGGAAGCTCATTGATTTTGTTATATGGTATGTCTACTTTATACCATACAGTAAACAATGAAAGGGTAAAGAATATATTACAGGTATTTGACCATTGCAGTATATTTGTTTTGATAGCAGGAACATATACCCCATTTACAACAATAGTGTTAAAAGGCAAAACAGGTGCTATTCTCGGTACATTTATATGGATATCCGCAATAGTTGGCATAATACTAAATATAATAGACTTAAAAAAATACAAAAAGTTATCAATGTTTTGCTATATAGTAATGGGCTGGGCAATAGTTTTTGCTTTCCCTCAACTTGCGACAGCATTTAATATAAACGGTATAGTATTAATGGTAATAGGTGGAGTAATGTATACAGGAGGTACATTGTTCTACAAAAGAAAAGGTGTAGAGTATATGCACGCAATATGGCACATATTTGTTTTACTTGGCAGTATATTCCACTTTATAGCAATATATAATTATATAATAAAAATATAATAATAAAAACAAAAAGTTTCCCCCCACAGTAGAAATACTGCGGGGGGAATTTGTTATATATAACTATTTATTTTTTTATCATAAATTATTCGTATAATTTTGATAGTTTAACTAGGTGCTCATACTTCTCTTTTGCATTAACCTCAGCTTGTGCAAATAGCTCTTTTGCTTTGTCTGGGAATGCTCTTTCTAGTGAAGTATAACGTACTTCGTTGTGGATAAATTCATCGTAGCTGCTTGTTGGAGCTTTTGAATCCAGTGTGAATGGGTTCTTACCGTCATCAGCCAGACGTGGATCAAAGCGGAATGTATGCCAGTAACCTGAAGTAACAGCATTTTTCATTATTGTTTGAGCGCCAACTAGACCGCCTTTGATACCATGGTTGATACATGGAGCATAAGCGATGATTAGTGATGGACCATGGTAGCTTTCAGCCTCGTGGAATGCTTTTACACATTGTGCATAGTCAGCACCCATAGAAACTTGTGCTACATATACATAGCCATAGCTCATTGCGATAGCGGCAAGGTCTTTCTTCTTAGTAACTTTACCGCTGGCAGCGAATTGTGCAACAGCACCTGTTTGAGTAGCTTTTGAAGCTTGGCCACCTGTATTTGAGTAAACCTCTGTATCGAATACCAAAACGTTTACATCTTCGCCACTTGCAAGAACGTGGTCTAGACCACCGAAACCTATGTCGTAAGCCCAACCGTCACCACCAAGTATCCAGTTGGATTTCTTCGCTAGGAATTCTTTATCTCTTAGAATTTCAGCAACTTCTGGTTTATCTTTACATGTTGATAGTATTTCTACGATTTTGTTTGTAGCAGCTTTGTTCGCTTTACCGTCATTATATGTTTCCATATAGTTGTTGTATGCGTCTTTTAGTGTATCGCAACCGCAAGATTCAGCAACTTTACCAAGTTTTTCAGCAAGTGATTTTCTTAGTGTATTTTGAGCTAGGTACATACCGTAACCGTACTCTGCGTTATCTTCAAATAGGCTGTTAGCCCATGCAGGACCGTGACCGTCTTTGTTCTTTGTATAAGGTGTAGCAGGAGCAGAACCACCCCAAATTGATGAACAACCTGTTGCATTAGCAATATACATTCTATCACCAAATAGTTGTGTCATTAGTTTAGCATAAGGTGTTTCACCACAGCCGGCACAAGCGCCTGAGAATTCAAGAAGTGGTGTATGGAATTGGCTACCTTTAACAGTTGTGTCTTTAAATTTAGCAGTAACTTCAGGTTTCTCATCAATTTTTAGACCATAATTAAATACTTCTTGTTCACCTAGTTGTGTATCAAGTGGTTTCATTACAAGTGCTTTTGGTTTAGCAGGGCACACGTGTGCACAAGAGCCACAGCCTGTACAGTCAAGAGCAGAAATTGTAATTGCAAACTTATGACCGGGAATACCTGTCATATCTTTCATTTTCATTGATGCAGGAGCATTTGCAACTTCTTCTTCTGTCATAGCAACAGGGCGGATAACAGAGTGTGGACATACAAGTGAACAGATATTACATTGGATACATGATGTAGGATCCCATTCAGGAATATCTACTGCGATACCACGTTTTTCAAATGCAGCAGAACCTTGTGGCATATGACCATCTTCACGACCGTTAATGAATGTTGAAACAGGTAGGCTGTCACCTTTTTGTGCAGAAACAGGAATTAGGATATCGTTTACGAAATCAACTAGCTCTTTATCTTCGCCACAAGCTTTGTTTAGTGTCAATCCACCTTCAGTGTTTGCCCATTCAGCAGGAACTTTTACTTCTACTATTCTTTGTGCGCCTAGGTCGATAGCGTCATGGTTCATTTTAACTATCTTCTCACCTTTTTTGCCATAAGAAGTGGTAGCGGCATCTTTCATATATTTGATAGCATCAGCTTCCGGAATAACTTTTGCAAGTTTAAAGAAAGCAGATTGTAGAACAGTATTGATACGTCCGCCCAATCCTATTTCTTTACCGATAGCTATACCGTCTATTGTGTAGAATTTAATGTGGTTTTTAGCGATTATTCTCTTTACAAATCCAGGTAGGTTTTTATCTAGTTCTTCAGCATTCCATGAAGTATTTAGTAGGAATGTACCACCTTCTTTAATGTCAGAAACCATATCATATTTATCTATATATGATGGGTTGTGACAAGCAACAAAGTCAGCTTTTGATACAAAGTATGTTGACTTGATTGGAGAATGACCAAAACGTAGGTGAGAAATTGTTATACCACCTGATTTTTTGGAGTCGTAAGCAAAATAACCCTGAGCATACATATCTGTATGGTCACCGATAATTTTGATTGAGTTTTTGTTAGCACCAACAGTACCGTCAGCACCAAGTCCCCAGAATTTACATGATGTTGTGCCCTCGGGTGTTGTATCATGATTTTCTGTTTCTTCTAGTGATAGGTAGGTAACGTCATCGTTAATACCGATTGTAAATCTCATCTTGCCAAGTTCAGCGGCATTTTTGTAAACTGCAAATATTTGAGCCGGATTTACGTCTTTTGAACCTAGTCCATATCTACCTGCAAGAACAGGAACATTGTTAAACTCACTACCTTTGATAGCAGCACAAACATCTAGGTATAGAGGTTCGCCAAGTGAACCTGGTTCTTTTGTTCTGTCAAGAACAGTAATTGTTTTAACAGAAGCTGGGATTTCAGCAAGTAGGTGTTTAGCTGAGAATGGACGGTATAGACGAACTTTTAATAGACCAACTTTTTCGCCTTTTGCACGTTTGTAGTCTATAACTTCTTCTATTGTGTCACAGGCAGAACCCATACATACGATAATGTGTTCAGCGTCAGCAGCACCGTAGTAGTTGAATAGTTTGTAGTCTGTGCCGATTTTGGCATTAACTTTGTTCATATATTCTTCTACTATTGCAGGTAGTCTGTCATAGACTCTGTTAGCTGCCTCACGTGCTTGGAAGAATATATCAGGGTTTTGAGCAGAACCACGTAGGATAGGACGTTCTGGATTTAGACATTTCTTACGGAAAGCATTTACAGCGTCCATATCTAGCATTTCTTTTAGGTCTTCATAATCCCACATAGCGATTTTTTGAATTTCGTGTGACGTACGGAAACCGTCAAAGAAGTGTAGGAAAGGAACACTGCCTTTAATTGCCGATAGGTGAGCAACAGCACCCAAATCCATAACTTCTTGTGGGTTTGTTGATGCCAGCATTGCAAAACCTGTTTGACGACATGCATATATATCGGAGTGGTCACCAAAGATTGACAGAGCATGTGAAGCAATTGCTCTTGCTGAACAGTGGATAACTGCAGGAAGAAGTTCACCGGCCATTTTGTACATATTTGGAATCATCAAAAGCAGACCTTGTGATGCTGTGTAAGTTGTTGTTAATGCACCGGCAGCAAGTGAACCGTGAACTGTACCAGCGGCACCTGCCTCTGATTGCATTTCTACGACTCTTACACGTTCACCGAATACATTTGTTTTTCCATCAGCAGACCATTTGTCTGTTACTTCTGCCATAACTGAAGAAGGAGTAATAGGATAGATAGCTGCTAAGTCTGTAAAAGCATAAGAAACATGAGCGGCAGCATTGTTACCGTCCATGGTTTTCATTTTTCTTTTAACCATAATAAAATACCTCCTGTTATTTTTATATATTTGTGATAACCTGTACTAATTTTAATAATAAATACAAATGTTATAATAAAAAAATTTGTTAATATTTACATAAATGTACAGATTTAACCTCAACAATTTAATTTTAACACGTTTTATTGGCTATGTAAATAGATACTATGTGAATAATGATAGGCATTTTTAACAAATTTCAATATTAACCTTAAACAAAGTATATATAGCCTATATAACATTCGTTATATTATAGTTTTTTGTCTATTTTACATTAAATTTATACAGTGTTTTGTGCTGATATTTATCACCTTTTAATAAAATAGGCTTTGGGAAATGTGATATTTTCATACTGTTTGGGAATCCTTGTGTTTCCAAGCAAAAACCATAATTTTCTTTGTATTCCGCATTGTTTTTTCCTATTCTTTTGCTGATAAAATTACCTGTATACAGTTGTACACCTATTTGTGTTGTGTATGCGTTTAGTTCTATGCCTGTTTTTTCACTATATGCAGTTGTAAAATGTTTTAGTCCTGTTTCCTCTGATAAAATAAAGTTGTGGTCATAGCCACCTACATTTTTTAGTTGTTCATAGTCTTTATTTATATCTTCACCTATTTTCTTTAATTTGCGAAAATCCATCGGTGTATTTGCCACATCTGTGATTATTCCTGTCGGTAAGCACTCTGTGCTGTTTTCTGTAAATTTATCAGCTTTTAGCATTAGGTATTGAGAAAGAATGTCGCCTTGTCCGTCAAGATTAAAATAGCTGTGATTTGTCATATTGATTATTGTATCATTGTCTGCTGTTGCATCATATTTTATATACAGTTCTCCGTTATCGGTAAAGGTATAAGTTACTGTGACGTTTAGGTTTGCGGGATATCCTTCGTCATCGTCTGGTGAAAAATGTTCAAAGATAATTGTATTGTCATCTATATTTTTTTCTTTCCAAATTACTTTGTCAAAGCCTATCAAACCACCATGCAAATGATTGTTTCCGTTGTTTTTTGCCAAGGTATAGGTTTTGTTATTCAGTGTAAACTCTGCTCCGCCCAGTCGGTTTGCGTATCTACCGATAACAGCACCGAAATATGTGTCGTATTTTTCTTCGTATTCCTGTATTGTGTCATAGCCAAGCACAATGTCAGTAAAAGTATCTGTATTATTTTTGACATTAAGACATCTTATAATACAGCCATAGTCCAAAATTTTTATGTTTTCGTTTTTTTTGTTTGTTATAGTGTATTCTGTTACGGTTTCGCCTTTTTTTGTTTTTCCGAATATTTTTTTTGCAATCATTTTCATAAATCTCCTTTGTATTTTAGTATAAAAAAATCCCCTACCTCGGAGAAAGGTAGGGGGATAATTATTTAGTCATTAAACTATAATTAATTATTAAAAATTAATTATTTAACGATGTTTGAAGCAACATTAACGTTTAGACCTGTTGATGGGTTGTTTGATTGTGAGTTACCACCGGCAGCAACACCTTTAAGAGCGATGTCTGAAACTAGGTATGTTGTTGATTTGTTGATCTTGCCTTCCCAAACGTAGTCAGCGTCATTCCATTTTAGGTTGGCAGGAGCAAGTTTACCGTTATCTACTGTGTAGATTTTTAGATCTTTAGATTCTACATCTTTAATGTAACTTGGATTTAGACGGATTGTAAAGTTTGTTGAGAAACCTTCCATAACTACTGTTAGAGGCTCGATTGTAGCATCCTCGTTAGCCATGATAACTTTCTTAACATCATCGTTGATTGAACCAGGTAGGTCAAATTTAATTTTGTCGCCAACATATACACGACCTTCTAGGTTTTCAATGATTCCGTTGCTGAATTGAACGTCATTTCTGTACATATCAGGATTGTTATCGGATTTAGTAATTTTAACGAAACTACCATTTGGATCCAATGTGTAACTTTCAACTGTTGCTGTTTTTTCATCTTTACCAACAACGACAAAATTATCTCTGTCTGTAGCTGCTTTGAAAGGATCAATCAATTCACCGTCCTTTACATGATAAAACATTTCTTCTTTAACGTTGAATGTGAATTCTTGACCGCTTCTCATTGTTTTTGTTTTGCCGTCAAAATCATAAAGAGTTTTTCTGCTTCTTACTTTCAATTCTTGAAGAACAACGTTTGGACGATCTGTTTTTGGATTTGTAACTTCTTTGAATGAGATTATGATGTTACCTTTACCGTCAAACTCCATTTTGTCTAGAAGCTCTTGACCTTTTGCAAATTTATATCTGATTGAGAAGTTGTCAGCTGTAAATTCAAAAGCATTGATTTCGTAGTTGAATTCTTCTTTAAGTTTTTTAAATTCAGCATCTGTATCTGTCAACTCTAGCATTCCTTTAGCATCTTTAAGTGCTCCAGGGTTGCTTGAACCCAATGTCAATACACCGTTATATTCTTTGTTACCTTTTTTCTTTGTAACAGATTGTTTAAAGGCTCCCATTTGTACACCGATTTTATCACTGACTTTAATTCCTGGTTCAGCCATAGCCATTGTTGAAAGCATAGCGGCAGCCAAAACTATTGAAATTGATTTTTTCATTGTCTGTTTTCCTCCATAAATAATTTTTTAATAAATAATAACAACATGAACCGATTTATCTCTGTTCATCTGTTTTACAATGTTATATTACAATAATTGTTATACATTGTCAATAGTTTATTGAAAAAAACTTTTATTTTTGCAACAATATAGAAAATATCTGATATTATTTTGAATATATTACGAAAAAACGGCTTAAATTATTACAAAGTAGTTACAAAACACTTGAAATTTTGTTTTGTGTTTTGTGCTATATTGCATTTTTGCGTTTATATATTTTGATTATTTTATGATTTTATAAATATAATATCAATAAAAAAGTCCCCAACCTTTTTAAGGTTGGGGAAAATATTACACTATAATTTAATTGTAATTATTTAATTACAGCTGAAACAACATTAACATTTACACCTGTGCTTGGGTTGTAAGGATTTACTGTATTTGAGCTACCGCTTGAAGGAGTACCTTTAAGCGCGATATCTGAAATTAGGTATGTTGTTGATTTGTTGATTTTGCCTTCCCATACATAGTCATTTTTATTCAATTTTAGACCTGAAGGAGCAAGTTTTCCATTTTCTATGTAGTCAATGCTAATACAAGTGTTTTTTCATTGTTAGTCATCTTCCATGAATCTTAATATTTTAAACAATATTTATTGAACAATATATTTGTTGTTCATTTCTCTTGCTCTATATTATTATATTACAACTATTGTAACCTTTTTGTCAATACTTTTTACAAATTATTTTTATAAGGTATAATGTGTTTTAAAAACATATTGATGGAAGTGATATGAATTTGCGAAAATAATAAAAATAGTTGTAGTAATATTACAAAAATATTGCTAATTATTATTTTGAAAGTATTATATCAACCAGTTCATCAATATTTATCGGTTGTTTTCTTTTTGGATTTAATATTATCTGTGTTTTTTTGTTTTTGCTTATCCCTCGTGTATATTTATTGCAGTGTTCCGGTGAGCAATTTCTTTTTCTCCCTGTATCCAGTATATACAGGCATACTTTTTCTGTTGGTACGGATACGGATAATGGTTGATAGTGTATACAGCCAATACATGTTTCTCTGTTCATATTATGTCCTCCTGTTTTTGTGTTTATTGTTTATTAATAGTTTATTTAATATTGTGCTTTTCATTTACAGATAGTTAATTGAGTTGGCATTATTTTGTAATATGTATTTGCTATAATAAAGACATAAAAAGGGTGGACGGAATACCGACCCGACTAAATATTATTTAAACTATATATATAAAGAATGGCTTTATATAAGGCATTCTTTATTTTTTACATTATTATAGAACATTTGTTCTTACAATTTTGAATTATAGCCTTTTTCTTCTATTTTGTCAAGAGAAAATAGAAATTATGTTCTTATATGTTATAAAATTGTATTTATTTGTTGATTTATGATATACTTACAAAGTTACTTCTCATAAAACCAATTTAAATTGCAAAAATGTACATAGTTAAAAAAATATATAACCTCCCTATAATATAGTATTTTGTAACAAACTATTTTTAAATAAAAAGGTAAAGCTTGCATTGATGGTTATTCTGACAGTTCCCATATTTGTTGTTATTATACTTATTTTTCAAGGAAAGATACTAAGTACAAATAAAATAGTGCATGTCATAAATTCAAAAGTAACAGAAACATACAATGAAGATATAAAAGGAGCAAAGACAAGTAAAAAATTTGTATATAGAAGACAAAAACTATGAGGAAACAAGTTATATTGATACCAAAACAAAATATTTAATACAAAAATAAACAGTTTATAGTTTTAAGAGGGTTGGCAAAAAATGACGTATATAAGTATGGTATAATTATTATTAGTTATAGCGATTGGCTGCGTTTGTAAAAATTTGCTCTGACAGCTTTATTTTAACAGTTGCCTTTTATTATGCTTTTTGATGTTCAATTTTTATAATTTATTTAAATTTATTTTTGTAATTATATAGGTAAAAAGCAAAAAAGATATAAAAAAATAACCCCATTTAAAGGTAACTAAAAAAGCAATGCATTTGGCAAAACTTTTGAAGCTACCTTTGGGGTTATGTCAGTAAAAATCTATTCTATAATTAATAGTTTTTTATATTTAATTTAATATATTAGTTTTTCTTTTTGTTTAAATACAATGTAAAACCAATACCAAGTACAGCCAATGAAACAAAAACTATCGCTATAATTAAATTATTATTTGATGCATCTGTCTCTTGTACAGCTGTTTCAGTTATCTTTGTGTTTAAAGTGCTGTCTAGTTTATTTGCAGACATGGTTTGTTTTATTTCAGATTCGTTGTTGTTTAGATTATCTTCTGTTGTAACTTTTGCTAAATCTGATATAGGACCACCTGTTTTTGGATTGGTATTTACTTTTTCTGAATTTTGTGTATTGTCTAAGTTACCTGAGTTGTCTTGGTTACCTGAATTGTCTGGTTTGCCTGAATTGTCTGGTTTGCCTGAATTGTCTGGTTTGCCTGAATTATCTGGTTTGCCCGAATTGTCTGGTTTACCTGAATTATCTGGTTTGCCTGAATTATCTGGTTTGCCTGAATTATCTTGGTTACCTGAATTGTCTGGTTTACCTGAATTGTCTGAATCAGAATTACTTGCTTTTGTATATCCCAAAACAAAAGGACTTAAAGAATCAACTTCAAATTCAATACCATTTTCACCTTTTTTGAATGTATCAAAATCTGATGGGAATTCTACATCGCTACCTGATGGAAGATGCATTAGAACAAAATTATAAGAAGCATCTGTACCTTGTGGATATGGTATAAATAGTTTTATTTTTCCACTGTCAACCAATACTGTTGAACCGTCTTGTTTTTGCAAAGAAAGTTCGTAAGAATTACTGTTTTTGTTTAGTACATTTAGTTTAATCTCATCATCTATATTATTTATTGTATTTTGTATTCTTTCTTTGTCTTTATTGTCGAGATTATATTGTGCCAATTTAACGTCACTTACATCTACTTTGTGACCATTTTTATCAACAAAATTTGTATTTTCCAAAACACTTGCTGATATTTCGTTTTTAGTTGTATCAATTTCAGTTTTAACAGGTGTAGGTGGAGTTTCAGGTTTTAAAATTCTTACTATACCTTCTGTTGCTGTTGTGGTTACAGTATATTTTTCTGTGCTTGGGGCATTTTCGCTGATAAGAGATAATGTTGCACGATCACCTTTATTGTTTACTTTAAATTTTAAAATATTTGATATACTGATACCATTGACATCAAGAATATTATTGGATTTTTTAAACTCTTCTTCGTCAGCTTTGTTTACAAATCCATCATAGAATAAATCTTTATCACTGATTTTGTAATCATTAAGATCTTTTTCGTATAGAGCGATAGTGTTTTTTAACCCGATAGTTAAAGTTTTTGCAGTTACAGTCACAATTTCTTGTGCTGTTTCAGCAGGATAAATGCCATCGGATGATTTTGTGGCTTTGATTACAGCATGACCTGGTTTTAGTATTGTAGCTGTTGAACCGTCAATTTTAATAACATCTGGATTAGAACTTTCAAATGTTACTTCGCCCTTAGCACTACCACCTTTTGTTGTTAATTCAAATGGTTCTGTACCATAAGTTTTTATACCTATTCTGTTTAAAACAAATTTTTCAGGTCTTATTTCAAATGTAACTTCACCTACTGCAAATGGATTGGGGTTATAGTAGTTACTACCAAGGTATGAAGCTTTTACTGTGTGTATGCCGGCATCTACATTTTTCATAGTATAGGAAGCACGACCATTAGATAGTCTTAATATCTTTATTGTTTCATTATTTTCTTCCAGTTTAACATAACCATTATTGCTTATACCAGAAGAACCTAATACAGATGCATTTGACATACCTAATACAATAGTGATTTCAGCATCTCTACCTTTTACATTTGCATTAACATCAATAGTTGTTGTAACTTGACTTATGCCTTGTACCAGATAATTATCAGAATAAGCAAATGCAGAAGTGTTTGTCATTTGCAAACCAATAAATACTGATAAAACTAAACATAAAATTTTACTGTAAATATGTTTGTTCATTTAGCTGTTTTCTCCTTTTATTATTTTTGTACAAAAAATTTATTATACAATAGTGTATTCTACCATGTATTTTTATAAATAGCAATAAATTTGTATGCTTTTTTTTATAATTTTTGTATTTTTGTAAAAAATATTATAAGATATTACCGAAAAATATCATATTTTATAATATTTGCATAAATTTACAAAATGATAGGTAGAATATGCTAACTGGCATTATTTATATTAAAATATTAAAAATAATTTAATATTTGAGACCATATTTAATATATTTACAAAAGATTATTAGATTATTTATTCAAATAACAAATTAGACACTTTTCTAAGTAAAGTCATCATAGAAAAATTCTGTAAATTTTATTAAGTTCTGCTTCAAATAATTATTTATGAGTATGATGTGTATAATTCTACTTCGTGAAATATGATTAATTGGATATACAAACATCTCAATAAATTTACTGTTAGGAATAACATTATGTAATATATAATGGTTTATTTATTGATAGTTTTTTTATCTGGAAAAATGATAAGTAAAAATATATTTGATACAGATATTTTAAATATTTTAACGATAAAATACAAAAAGCCGATGGAACACAAAATTCCATTGGCTTAATTTATGCAAACACAATATTTTTCAGTAAAATACAAAATCCGAACCCATCTCCAATCTTGAAGATAATGTTCGGATTTTATGAGCTTGGTGCGGGCAAAGAGACTTGAACTCTTACGGTCGCCCACTGGCTTCTAAGACCAGCGCGTCTGCCAATTCCGCCATGCCCGCATATTTAGTTTTTGTTGCCAGTTGTCCTCACAACGTTATTTATTATAACGCATAATAATTTATTTGTCAATACTTTTTTTGTTTTTTTTGAAAAAATTTATTATAAGCTAAAAGCCATATTTAAAAGTTTTTTTACAATCTATATTTATTATAATTAATTGCTTTTATTATGTTTTTATGATAAAGTAGTACTAACAACACCGACAATTTTTTGTGGTGCTGTTCTTTTATATCAAATATTTTTTATAAGGAGAACAGAAATTATGACAAAAATATATGGACATAGAGGATTTAGTGGTAAATATCCCGAAAACACAATGTTGGCATTCGAAAAAGCAGTTGAAATAGGCTGTAACGGTATCGAACTTGATGTACAACTGACAAAAGACGGTGAATGTGTAATTATTCATGATGAAACAGTTAACCGTACTACAAATGGCACAGGTTACGTTAAAGACTATACACTTGATGAAATAAAAAAACTAAGTGCAAATGCAAGTTTCGGTGATATTTTGCCAACTCAAAAAATACCAACCTTGCGTGAATACTTTGGATATATAAAAGATAAAAATATTACAACAAATATTGAAATGAAAACAAGTAAATTTTTATACAATGGTATGATAGAAAAAGTTTGCAAGTTAGTAGAAGAATTTAACTTACAAGACAGAATAGTATATTCATCATTTAATCACTATACCTGCAAAGAATTAATGGAATACGATAACTCATTAAAATGTGGATTATTAATTGACTCTTGGCTGCTTGATGTAGGCGAATATGCAAAAAAACATAATGCTTACAGTGTTAATGCAGGTTATACGTTTTTGACCAAAGAAATATGTGACGAATTACATAGAAATAATATTTTGGCTATGGCTTGGACACCAAATGAAACAGAAGATATAAAACAACTGATTGAAAATGGCTGTGATGTAATAATTACAAATTATCCCGACCTTGCACAAACATTAATACAACATAAAAGAAAAAAATAAATTTCATAAAATATATAAGTGCCAATAAAAAATATAAAAACTATTGACACTTATATATTTTTATAGTAAAATACTTTTGCGAATAAAAGCATTAAAACACAAAAGCATTAAATTATTAAAGCAAACATTATCATTTGTAAGGAGATACAATAATGAAAAAAGTACTTTCGTTTATTTTAGCATTACTTATGGTGACTATGGTTAGCGGTTGCCACAATATAGATAATGGAATGATTAAAATAGGTATAACACAACTAACATCACACGATGCACTTGATAAATCATATAATGGTTTTATTGACAGACTTGCTGAGCTTGGTTATAAAGATGGTGTAAATATAAAAATAGATTATCACAATGCACAGGGAGATATGTCTAACTGCGTTACTATTGCTGATAAACTTGTAAATGATAAAAATGATTTAATACTTGCCATTGCAACACCGGCGGCTATGACTGTGGCAACCAAAACAAAAGAAATACCTATTTTATGTACATCGGTCACTGATCCAGCCGCTTCTAAGCTGGTAAAAGACAACAACAAACCTATGACTAATGTTACAGGTACTTCCGACCTAAACCCAATAGAAAAACAAATTGACTTGCTTACTCAAATAGTGCCACAGGCAAAAAATATAGCTGTTCTGTATTGTTCCAGTGAGCCCAACAGCGAAATACAAGCCAAACAAGTTGAAGAAATCTTAAAATCAAAGGGAATAAAAACAACTCACGCAACAGTTGTTACTTCAAATGACATTAAGCAAGTTGTGGAGTCACTAAGCGGCAAAGTTGATGCCATATATGCACCGACAGATAATGTAATATCCGACGCTATGGTTACAGTTTCTGATATATGCAATACTCTTAAAATTCCCACAATAGTTGGTGAGCCTGCTCTTGTTGACAAAGGCGGACTTGCCACTTATGGTGTAGATTACTATAAACTAGGCAAAGATACGGCAGATATGGCTGTGGAAATTTTATTCAACGGTAAAAAGCCACAGGATATGCCAATACAATACAGCAAAGATGTTTCATTGGTTATTAATGAAAAAACAGCAAAGACCATAAATATTAATATTCCAAAAGAACTACTTGCAAGCGCAGAAAGAATAGTTAAATAAAAAATTTATTGAAAGAGAGAATTATATTTATGGAAATAATATTCGGAGCATTCGGACAAGGTATTTTATGGGGAATAATGGCACTGGGAGTATATATTACATACAAAGTTATGCAGTTTTCCGACCTTACGGTAGATGGTAGCTTTGCAACAGGCGGTGCAGTGGCATCAGTACTTATAACACTTGGCGTAAATCCTGTTATATCGCTGTTACTTGCTCTTGTTGCCGGACTTCTTTGCGGAATGATTACAGGCTTTCTGCATACTTCACTGCAAATACCACCTATTCTTTCAGGTATACTTACAATGATAGCTCTTTATTCAATTAATTTACGTATACAGGGCAGAGCAAATGTTTCACTTCTTGGTGAAAAAACTATATTTACTTGGCTACAAGATAAACTTAATATATCATCAAATTTATCAAATATAATCATCGGATTGATTTTTTCAATAATAATTATTGGTGTTCTTTACTGGTTCTTTGGTACAGAGCTTGGCAGTGCGATACGTGCCACAGGTAACAACGAAGATATGGTAAAGGCACAAGGTGTAAATATTGCCACAATGAAGATATTCGGACTAATGATAAGTAATGGACTTGTTGCCCTTGCCGGTGGACTTGTTGCACAGTCACAGGGATTTGCGGCAGTAGATATGGGTACAGGTGCTATTGTTATAGGTCTTGCCTCAGTAGTAATCGGTGAAGTAATCTTCGGCAATCGTTTTTCTTTTGCATACAGAATGGCAACCGTTATTTTTGGTTCTATTATATATCGTCTTGTAATTGCGGGTGTATTGCAACTTGGTATGCGTTCAACAGATTTAAAACTATTTACAGCAATAATCGTTGCTCTTGCCCTTGCTTTACCTGTATTCAAAAACAAAATAAAAACTCTTAAATACAGTAATAAATAAATCAAAATATATTAATAGAATTGGGGAAATATATAATGCTTACTCTAACAAATATATCAAAGACATTTAATATAGGTACAGTAAACGAGAAAAAAGCACTGCAAGGACTTGATTTTAAACTGAATGACGGTGACTTTGTAACAGTAATAGGCGGAAACGGTGCGGGTAAATCCACACTTCTTAATATGATAGCAGGGGTATTCCCTTGCGATATCGGTAGTGGAAAAATAGAAATTGACGGAGTTGATGTAACCAAAATGCCAGAACATAAACGGGCAAAATATGTTGGCCGTGTTTTTCAAGATCCTATGCGTGGGACAGCCTCGGATATGGGAATAGAGGAAAACCTGGCTATGGCATACAGACGTGGAAAAATACGTGGTCTTGGCTGGGGAATAACCGACAAGGAACGCAAAGAATATGAAAAATTACTTGCTATGCTGGACCTTGGACTAGAAAACAGACTGACATCAAAAGTTGGACTTCTTTCAGGTGGGCAAAGACAGGCACTGACACTTCTTATGTCTACACTGAAAAAACCTAAAATACTTCTGCTTGACGAACATACAGCGGCTCTTGATCCAAAAACTGCCGCAAAAGTTCTTGGAATTACACAGAAAATGGTTAAAAAAGATAATATAACAACCCTTATGATAACACACAATATGAAAGATGCCATACGTATGGGTAACCGTTTGATTATGATGCACAATGGTAAAATAATATATGACGTAAGCGGCGAAGAAAAGAAAAATCTGACAGTAAAAGATTTATTGGCTAAATTTGAAAATATATCCGGTAATGAACTTGCAAATGACAGAATGTTAATGAACTGATATGAAAAAAATCAAAATACAAGAAAAGTTCTTTCCACAAAATATTTAAATTGTGGAAAGAACTTTTTTTAATTAGAAATTTTATTTATAAGTGAGCCATTTATAAGTATATCTCGTTCATCTCCTGTCAACTCATCTATATAAAGATTTGTTTTAATAAACTTATTATTTCTTATTAATATAAACCTTAAATTCATTTTGATTATTCAATAAATGGATATATTTTTTTCAATATATATATATTCATTAAGTTTTATATTTTCCGTATTTTTTGTAATAAACGGTATTATACCACAGTTAATTAGATTTGAGCGATAGTGTTTTGTGTCATACTGCAATGCTGTATTTTCCCAGCCACCCAAAACTTTTTGACAAGAGGCAGCTTGTTCACGTGCTGAACCGTCACCGACTTTCTTTGAGAAAAATGTACTTCCTACACCTATATTTTGCATATCACCTATTTTTAAACCATTGTTTTTCAATATATTAATAATTTTCGCTATGTGTGGTTTCGGTAGTCATGACATCAATACTATTATGAAATTCCATATCCTGTATGACTGTCGGAACCAAGTATCATTTTTATCATTTTGCCACAGCCTGCCATCATCTCTCGATTATACTGATGAATAACTGCAAGGTTTGGCGGAACATATACCTCACCGTATTTTTTTACGGAAGACAGTGCAAATACGTGATCATCTTCATTAATAGTTCCACCAACAGCACACAACGAATTATGGCAATTTGTAAGAATATATGGCATTGAAAATTCTTTTAGACCATTTGCAATAGCTATCTCTATTATTCCAACGTATGTTATATCATGACTTGTGAGCGAATCAAACTTAATTTCAAGATTTTCCGTATCATTTGACATATTATGACTTTATCATATCTTACGCCCATTTTATTAAACAGCATATAGATAATTATAGCATACAAATAAAAAATATATATTGTAATAAAACTAAAAAAAACTTTATACTTTTTATATGCACTGTTATAGTTTTTATTTAAAAATACAAATATTAAAGTATGAAAAGATTTAACCTTGACTTAAAATATTTTAATACAGTATAATTGCATAATGGTATACAATTATACTGAAAATCATATTAAGGAGGAAACAAAATGCACTTATTATCACAACAAAGTTTATCACTTTCCGATACAGTTTTTCAAAAACTAGAAGAAAGAATACTTAGTGGAGTATATAAAGACGGAGAAAACTTAACAGAGGTAAAAATTTCACAAGAACTCGGTGTAAGCCGTACACCTGTTCGTGAGGCTCTAAAACAACTGGCAAAAGAAGGATTAATAGAAATTGTGCCAAATAAAGGTGCTGTTGTTGTTCCTTTTAGCGAAAAAGATATCAACGATATTTATGAAATACGTATGAAAATAGAAGGACTTGCCTCTCGCAAAACCGCAATGCAAATAACAGATGAGCAAATAAAAGAACTGCGTGAAGTTGTGGATTTACAGGAATTTTATGTATCACGTCTTTCGGAAGAAAACATAAAAAAACTCGATTCCGTATTTCATCAAAAAATATATGAATTTGCAGGAAGCAAAATATACGAACAAATTTTATCTATACTACATCGCAAAATAAAAATGTTCCGCAGAACATCAATGGCATCTAACGGAAGAGCGGTCACTGCTGTTCATGAACATAGAGAAATCTTTGAGGCAATAGCAAATCATAACTCGGATTTAACAGAAAAACTTATTATTGAACACATAACACATGCAAGGGATAATTTAACAAAAACTTTTAAAGGGACAGAAAAAGATGAGAGCATTTTATAAAGAAAGGAAAAATGTGAACAAAAATATATAGAGGCAGCAACTGCACATTTTAAAGAGCTACTTAAAGGTCAAATAGCACGTGCTCAAAATATCGAACACAATAGTATAGTCACAGACTTTGCACAAAAAGAACAAATAAAATAGGTTTATGTAGCGGTGACGGAATAGGTCCGATAATAATAAATTCCCCAAAAAAGATACTGACTGCCCTACTAAAAAAAGAACTGGCAGAAAACCAAATAATATTTGAAAAAATAAACGCACTTGCAATAGAAAATCGTATTAAACATGGCACAAGTGTTCCACAAAATATTTTAATATAAATTATATCTTGTGATGTTTTTTAAAAGGACCTACTACAACACCCGATACACAATATTACGAAAAAAATATAGATTGGATATTTTTTAAAGAAAATACCGAGGGAGAATATACTCTCGGAAGTAAAGGTATAGATATAGATAATATATTGGCTATGGACTTTAAAGTTACAACAAACAGAGGCACTTGAAGAATAGTAAGAGATGCTTTTGAGTACGCAAAACAAAACGGTAAAAAAATGTAACTATTTGTTACTAAGGCAAATACACTTGACAGTGCCTTAAATGAATGTAAGATTATTGTTGACGGAACAAAAAACGATGCTACCACACAAGAGTTTACGGAAGAAATAATAAATATTATAAAAACAAAACTGATGTAATAATATACTATTGTGTAAAAAATATTTGATTTATTAAATTAATAAAATAATAAAAGTTTTACTCAATTTATTATTTTAATATACTTATTCCATAAAAGAACTTCTATATTTTTAAAATAAATATAGAAGTATTTTTTGTATTACTCATTTTTTATAAACTTACAACATACTTTTATTATATATAATAAAATATTTATTGAAAGGCTATACTAATGAAAAAAAACATAAAATTTACAGTAATAATTATAAATTTTTTAATTTTTGGACTTGTTTTTTTCCCAATAAATGTGTATGCTTTAATAGATGTGACTAATCAAAATACATCTGTAAATGCAAAAGCCGCTGTTGTTATGGAGGCAAGTACAGGAGAGATATTATTCGGACAAAACGAAACTGAAAAACTTCCTATGGCAAGCACAACAAAGATAATGACAGCACTGCTTACTCTTGAACAGCCTAATCTAGACGAAGAATTTACCGTTGACAGCGAGGCAATAAAGGCAGAAGGGTCATCAATGGGGCTTTGCGAAGGAGATACTGTCACACTGTATAATTTAGCCGGCGGTATGCTCTCAGCATCGGGCAACGACGCCGCAAATGCCGCCGCTGTGAAAATTGCCGGCAATAAGAATAAATTTGCGGAAATGATGAACGAACGGGCAAAACTTATTAATATGAAAGATACCCACTTTGCAAACCCATCGGGACTGCCTAACGACAATCATTATTCAACTGCCAAAGATATGGCAATTCTTGGCGCTGTTGCTATGCAAAATCCAAAGTTTAAAGAAATTTCATCAAAACCGTATATACAGTTAAATTTTGGCAATCCTCCGTATAAAAGAAGTCTCAGAAACCACAACAAACTTTTAAAATTATATGAGGGGTGCGTTGGTGTAAAAACAGGATTTACCGACAAGGCGGGCAGATGCCTTGTTTCCGCTGTTGAAAAAAACGGTATAACACTTATCTGTGTCACACTGAACTGTCCCGATGACTGGAACACACATACTTTTTTATACAATAAATATTTTAACTGTGTAGAAAAAAAGACAACGGTACCCATAAACAAATTAAAGCTTAACGTTGTCGGTGGAATGAAAAACAGTATTACGGCAAGCGGTCAAGGTAATGTAGAATATATTGTAATTAAAAACAACAGTGTAATAAAAGAGCTTACAACGAAAGTATATACTGACAAATTTTACTATGCACCAATTAAAAAAGGTGATATAATGGGAAAGGTTGAGTATTACAAAGATGATATTTTAATATCTGCAATAGAACTGCGAGCAGACGAAGATGTATTTGATATAAAAGAAGAAGAAAAAACTTTGTTCCAAAAAATACTTGATTTTTTGAGAATTAACGAATGATAAAATTACATAAGAACAAACACAAAGGAGAACTAAATGAGAGAGAGAATACAAAAAGTACTTACAACAGCAGGTGTACTATCCAGACGTAAAACAGAAGAATATATAAAGCAAGGCAAGATAACAGTAAACGGCCGTCCTGCCGAAATAGGTCAGGCAGTTGACCTTGCGCGTGATGTGGTTGTGGTTGACGGACAACGTGTATATGCACAAAAGAGAAAAGAAAAAATTTATATAATGATGAACAAACCACGTGGCTATGTTACCACAACAAGTGATGAACTTGGTAGACGTTCTGTTATGGATTTATTGCAAGATGTAGACGAAAGAGTATATCCAATAGGCAGACTTGATAAAAATTCAGAAGGCTTACTTCTGTTTACAAACGACGGTGATTTTGCAAATAGACTTATGCATCCAAAAAGCCTTGTAGCAAAGACATATCGTGTAACCGTTCGCCCAAAAATGACAGAAGCTCAAGCTGTTCAGCTTTCTGTCGGTGTAGATATAGGTGAAGGTGAAATGACACAACCTGCAAATGTTGTTATACTTGAATCTAACGGAGACAAATCATCTGTACAAATTACAATTACAGAGGGTAAAAACAGACAGATAAGACGTATGTGCGAAGCAGTTGGACTCGAAGTTGCAAGACTTCGCAGAATATCAGAAGGCCCACTAAAACTCGGTATGCTGCAACCGGGACAATGGAGAGAGCTTAAAAAGAGCGAAGTAATAGCTTTGAAAAACGCATCTCGTGCAAAAGACGCTCCGCTTGAAGGATTAAACGGCCCTGATACTCCTACAAAGGCTATGGGTTCTTTTGGTAAAGAAAAAACAAAAAAGAAAAAAATATATACAAAAAATTATGACAGACAAGACAATAACTATAATAAAAGAACTTATACAAAAAGTTTTGATAAATTTGACAGAATGGACAATGACAACAATTACAACAAAAAATCTTATAACAACAAATCTTATAAAAAATAAAAATTAAATTCTGGTACAAGGGGCAAATATCTTTGTGTAAAAATAATTTTGAATATATTTTAATTTAAAGTTATTTTTTATTTGCAAAAGAAATTTTACCCTTGTTTTTCATATTTTTATATTATAATTATAAAGGAAACCAAAATAAAATGCTTAATACCGAACAACTATTGAAAATGCTTGTACGACTTATAGTACTATTTACAGTTCTGCCTGTACATGAATTTGCCCATGCCTATGTTGCGGATAAACTTGGCGACCCTACACCACGATACAGTGGGAGACTGACACTAAATCCATTTAAACATCTTGACTTTTTCGGCTCAATACTTATAATGCTTGTCGGTTTTGGTTATGCAAAGCCTGTGCCTGTATCCACAAGATACTTAAAAAAGCCAAAACGTGATTTTGCACTGATTGCTTTTGCAGGTCCTATTTCCAATATTATAATGGCTTTTATTTGTATGATAATTTGCAAATTGATTATTCTTATATTTGCCGAAAAAATCTTTACAAGCATTATAATTTTTTCAGCTTTTCAAATTTTTGAAATAGCTACACAAATAAATATTACACTAGCTGTATTTAACCTATTACCGATACCGCCACTGGACGGCTCTCGACTGGTAACAGCATTTTTGCCTGACAAGGTATATAACTTTTTTTTACGTTATGAAAGATATATAATGCTTTTGCTTTTCGCTCTTATTATATTTAATGTGTTGGATAAACCACTATACTATTTATCAAACAAAGTTTTTGACTTTATATACACAATAACAAGTTTTATACCTATCTAACAAAAAAACAAAAAGGAAGTGAAATTTTGAATTTATTCAGTGATAAGGATTTTAAATATATAAAAGGCATTGGAGAAAAAAGAGCTGCCACTTACAATAAACTTGGTATATATAGCCCTATTGACCTACTAAATCACTTACCACGAAAATATATAGATTTTACAAATCCTTATACTATTGAAAATGCACCAATCGGTGAACCTGTACCGATTATTGGAACTGTTTCGTCAAAGGGCAGCGAACAGAAAATACGTAAAAACTTTTCTGTATTTAAAGTAAATGTTGTTTCTGTATCCGCAAAACTTGTCATAACTTTTTTTAATACCGCATATACAGTATCAGGACTACAAGTTGGCGAAGAATATATCTTCTACGGTAAAATAGAAGATGGACTGATATCAAAAGAAATGCATTCACCGGAAGTCTATTCAATAACAGAAAAAGGCAAACTGTTCCCTGTATATCCCGCAACACTTGGCTTATCCTCAAAAATGATAGGAAGTAATATAAAGTCACTTTTAAATATTATTAACAGTACTGACTCACCATTGTTAAAAGAAAATTTACCTATTGATACTATAAACAAATACAATTTATGTGATAGAATAACAGCGTATAAAAACGTTCATTTTCCCACATCGCAAAAAGATATAGAAACAGGGCGAAATCGTCTTATTTTTGAAGAATTGCTTTGTTTTAGCATAGCACTGACACGTATGCGAAACAAAAAATCAAAGATTAAATCTATTCCTATGAAAAATATATCCATTGATAAGTTTTGGGAAACACTGCCTTTTTCTCCGACAAATGACCAAAGAAAAGCTGTGTACTCAGCTATTGATGATATGTGTAAATCATCGCCGATGAGTAGATTAATTGAAGGTGATGTTGGTAGCGGTAAGACAATAGTTGCGGCGGCTGTATGCTATTTTGCTCATCTTAACGGATATAGCAGCGCATTAATGGCACCTACTGAAATTCTTGCAGAACAGCACTACAAAGGTCTTTGCGGATATTTTGAAAAACTTGGAGTAAGGCTTGCACTACTGACAGGCTCAACTACCGCAAAAAATAAAAAAATTATAAAAGAGCAACTCGCAAACGGAGAAATTGATATTTGTATAGGTACACACGCACTGCTGACAGATGATGTTGTATTTAAAAATCTCGGACTTGTAATAACAGATGAACAACATCGGTTTGGTGTATCGCAAAGAATGGGGCTATCACAAAAGGGTGACACTGTTCATATCCTTGTTATGAGTGCAACACCAATTCCCAGAACATTGGGACTTGTACTATATGGAGATATGCAAATATCAGTTATAAAAGAACTGCCGAAAGGCAGACAACCAATAGAAACATATTTTGTTGACGGTAGCAAAAGAATGCGTGCATATAACTATATTAAAAAACATCTTGATGTAGGACTGCAAGGCTATATAATATGTCCATTGGTCGAAGAAAACGAAGAAAGTACAACCAATAAATTTTCAGCAGTTACTTTGTACGAAGACTTAAAAGATGATGTCTTCAAAAACTATTCTGTGGGACTACTGCACGGCAAAATGAAACCACGGGAAAAAGAACAGGTGATGTCGGACTTTGCCACTCACAAAATAGATTTATTAATTGCAACAACCGTTATAGAAGTAGGTATTGATGTACCAAACTCCGCTATAATTGTTATAGAAAATGCCGAAAGTTTTGGACTTTCACAATTACATCAGTTACGTGGCAGGGTTGGACGTGGCTCTGCAAAATCTACATGTATACTAATATCCGACAGCAAATCAGATGAGACAAAGACAAGACTTAAAGCACTGAAAAACAATAATGACGGTTTTGCCATTGCCGAATTTGACCTGCAACAACGAGGGCCAGGAGATTTTTTTGGTATGCGTCAACATGGCATACCACAACTGAAAATCGCTGACCTTACACAAAATTCGGATATGTTTGAACAAGCAAAAAATGAAAGTGAAATTCTTATTAAAATTAATAATTTTGCAGAAAAATATACAGAGTTAAACACACGTATAGAATATATGATGAATATAACAAGTGTTTTATAAACCATATTATTATCATAAAAGGAAAAAGTATTAAATGAAACAATTAGTGTTTAATATAAATGATGGACAGTGCGAAGGCCCGTTAGACCTTGTTTTACAGCTTATATCAAAGCACAAACTAAACATATTGGATATAAATATAAGTGAACTTTTAAAACAATACACTGCACAAATAGAAGAATGGCAAAAAGAAAAAATAGAAGTTTCAAGTGAATTTTTGGAAATGGCAGCAAAACTTGTTTATATTAAAAGCAAAGAACTGTTACCAAAATATGAGGAAGAAGTGCAAAAAGAAAAAGATGAACTTGTTGGGCAACTGCTTGAATACAAAGCTTGCAAGTATGCGGCATTTTTATTATCACAACAAAGTAACGGTTTCAATAGTTTTGTAAGACAAATGCAAAAAATTGAAAAAGACAATACATATAAAGTAACACATAAACCACAGGAAATTTTGCTCGCATATAATGATGCTATGGGACGTGGCAAACGCCGACTTCCCCCACGTGATGAAGTTTTTACTCCACTTGTTGTAAAACCCGTAATATCTGTATCTTCTAAAATTGTCAGACTTTTAAGACAGTTTTATCATAACAAAAACTTAAAGTTTGATGACGCTTTTGCACTAAATACCGATAAAAGTGAAATGGTAGCCACTTTTTTGGCAATACTTGAACTTATAAAGGCACATAGAATAAAGATGAGCGAAGATAACACTGAAATGCAGTTTTTGGGTAGAGAAACAAATACAAGAAAAGAAGAAAGCACAGGTGACAATATAGAATGAGACTTACAGAAAGAGAACAAGATGTTCTTGCAATAATATTTGCATCGGGCGAGCCTATAGAGGTACAAAAAATAGCCGAGGCACTTGAAACTACTACCGCAAATATTATATCGGCGGTAGACAGTCTGTCACTGCAACTGGAAAATGACTGCTATCCACTCGCAATCAAAAAATTAAATACATCATATCAAATATGCACTCGTGGAGAATTTGAAGGAAAAATACGCAAAGCACTGACTATCAGTAAAAATATACCACTGTCACCTGCCGCTATGGAAACGCTGGCTGTAATCGCATATAATCAGCCTGTAACACGTCTATTTATCGAGCAAGTGCGTGGTGTAGACAGTAACCATATTGTCGCCACATTGCTTGAAAAAGGTTTGATAGAAGAAGCCGGCAGACTGGACCTCCCCGGTAAACCTATCTCCCTTAAAACAACTGATGTTTTTTTACGTTGCTTCGGGCTTGAAAGCATTGATGACTTACCGGAAGTTTTGGAAGAAGACTATATAGATGATATGATTGAAGAAAACATAGAATTAAACGCAAACAGCGAAACTCAGGAGCTTACGGAAGTATAATTATTTTTGACAGGAGATAAGACAGTGATAGGTAAAATTATATTATTTACAATACTTATTTTACTTGCTATAATTTTAATAATACTAATTTTACCTTTGGGTTTTGTTATTTTATATGACAACGAAATTTTAAACATAGATATTAAAATTTTTAATCTTATAAAAATACACATATTGCCATCTAAGGAAAATGAGAAAAAAAAGATAGCCAAGAGGAAAAAGAAAAAAAGTAAATTAACGAAATCAAAAAGTACTGAAACTATACAAGAAACTGACAAAAAGAAAAAGGAAAAAAACAAGTTTAAAATAAGCGAAATAATAAAGTTAATCAATGATATTCTACCACTACTCGGAAATATGCTGTATAAATGGTTAAAAGGAATAACTGTTACAAAATGTACCGTAAGCATAGTTGTATATAACGAAGATTTTTCGAAGACAGGTAAAAAATGCGGTGAGCTTTATGGTGAACTTTATGGTGGATATACTATGCTATCACACTACATAAATATACAAAATTTTAAACCAATGGTCACACCAAACTATATTAACGATTATTCTTCAACTTATGCCGTTGTATGCGGAAAAGTAAGACCTATAACCATAATAGGTGCAGCAATAACATTCCTACTAAAAGGTGGCAAAAAAATATATAATACTTTTGCAAAATAAAGTACTAACATAAAAAAGAAAGGAAAAGAAAATATGTCACAAACATCAACAGGAGATTTAATAGAAAGCACACTAAAAAATATGAAAGACCTTATTGACGCAAATACCGTTATAGGTGCACCGATAACTACACCTGACGGGGCAACAATTTTGCCTGTATCAAAGGTTAATTTCGGTTACGGAATGGGTGGCGGAGACTTGCCGTCCAGCCAAAAATCAATGTTTGGCGGTGGTAGCGGTGGCGGTGTAAGCATTACGCCAATAGCTTTTTTGGTAATAGATAAGGGGAATATAAAGCTTTTGCCTATTCAACAATACAATACCACAATAGACAGGATTGTAGATATGGCACCGGACTTTATGGATAAGGTTACAGGTTTTATTGATAGTTTTAACGCAAAAAAGAACAATAAAAACAAAGAAACAGTTACAGAAGTTGTAGATAAATAAAAAAATATACAAAAAAGGCTATTATGAACGATTAATTCATAATAGCCTTTTTTGTATATATATAATTAAATATTATTTAACCATACTAGCAACTTCGTCAGCAAAGTTATCTTCACGTTTTTCGATACCTTCACCTTTTTCAAATCTTACAAATTTGCTGATTGTAATTTCTGTACCAAGTTTTTTACCAACTTCACTTACAAATTGTGAAACAGTTAGGTTACCATCTTTGATAAAAGCTTGGTTTACTAGGCAGTTTTCTTTGTAGTATTTGTTAACTTTACCTTCAACCATTTTTGATTTAACTTGCTCTGGTTTATTCTTTGTTTTCTCATCATTTTCCATTTGTGTTAAAATAATTTCTTTTTCGTTTTCGATTACTTCAGCTGGAACTGATTTTTCATCTAGGTAAGCTGGATTGATAGCTGCAATTTGCATAGCTACGTCTCTACCCATTTCTTTGAATTCTTCTGCATTTACAACAGAGTTATCAGCTACATTGAAAGCAACCATAGCGCCTATTCTGCCACCACCGTGTACATATGTTGAAACAGCGCCTTCGTATCTTTCGAAACGACGAACTTTCATATTTTCACCTATAACAAGGATTAATTCACGTAGTTCTTCTTCAACCGTACCATTTCTGCCACTAACTTTTGTTGTCATTAATGTATCTAGGTCAGCTGGGTTTACTTCTGCAACTGTCTCTGTACAATCTTTAACAAATTGCATAAATTTATCGTTTTTGGCAACAAAGTCTGTTTCTGCGTTTACTTCTAGAATAGCACCTACGCCGTTTTCTGTTGTTAAAGCATATACTGTTCCTTCTGCTGCTATTCTGCCGGCTTTCTTTTGAGAAGCTGCCAAACCTTTTTCACGCAAAATAACGATTGCTTTTTCCATATCGCCTTCTGCTTCTGTCAAAGCCTTTTTGCAGTCCATCATACCACAACTTGTTGTCTCACGTAGAGCCTGCACGTCTTTAGCTGTAAAAGCTGCCATATCTATATTCCTCCAATTAATTATTATCTATAATATTATTTATGATATATCTGTAAACATACAATATTCCAAATAATACGAGTACGATTTCTATTATATTACTAAAAAACGTAGCTCGTATTACAAAATTCTATAACACTAAAAGTGTAAATTAAGCCTCTTGAGCTTCTGCCTCAGCCTCAGCTTCTGCTGCGCCTTGCATACCTTGTCTACCTTCAATGATAGCGTCAGCCATAGCACCTGCAATTAGTTTAACTGCGCGGATAGCGTCATCGTTACCCGGAATTACATAGTCAACTTCATCTGGATCACAGTTTGTATCAACAATAGATACAACTGGAATACCTAGTTTGTGAGCTTCTGCAACAGCAATTTTCTCTTTGCGTGGATCAACTACGAATAGAGCACCAGGAAGTTTTTGCATTCCACGGATACCACCTAGGAATTTTTCCAGTTTTTCTATTTCAAGTGTCAGCTTAGCTGCTTCTTTCTTTGTTAGTCTGTCGAATGTACCTTCGTCACGCATTTTGATTAGTTGTTCTAGACGAGCAATTCTCTTTTTGATTGTTTGGAAGTTTGTCATCATACCGCCCAACCATCTAGCGTTTACGTAGTGCGCACCGGCTCTTTCAGCTTCTTCACGAACACTGTCTCCAGCTTGTTTCTTTGTACCTACAAATAGTACTTCTTCACCGTTTTGTGATAGTTCACGAACAAACATATAAGCTTCTTCCAATTTCTTAACTGTTTTTTGTAGGTCGATTATATAGATACCGTTTCTTTCTGTGAAGATGTAACGAGCCATTTTAGGGTTCCATCTTCTTGTTTGGTGTCCAAAGTGAACACCTGCTTCTAGCAATTGTTTCATTGATAGTACTGACATAATAGTTTCTCCTTTTGGTTTTTTATATTTTTCCACCGCTCTGTGCATTTTAAATAACAACCATAAAACAAAAGTGGCAACCTTTATTTAATTACAGGCGTGTGTTTTGCCATAATATTTTATCACAAATTAACGCAGAAATCAAGCTATACATAAACAAAAATTGTACCATTAAGAAATGTTTTTTGTATATTTTGTATTTGTAAGTAAATCAAAACTCAAAAATATATTATAC
>JAHHTR010000182.1 GCA_020024515.1 Angelakisella sp. | reverse complement strand
CTGGTTGGTTTCATGCTTCTGGATACTGCTAATATTTTTACAAATTGCTCTAAGGCAAAATATAAAACAGGTGATTTTCTAACTTTATAATTCCATAGTGGTGTTCCTGTACTAATATGGTAAGCAATTTGAGCCATCATAAAGCTTTTACCAACCTTTGGTGAACCAGCAAAGATATATGTGCCACGATATAGCAGTCCCTCAATAAGAGAGGCTTGTGCTTCAAATATCGTGTCATAAAGTGTTGTCATTGCCACAGTCTTCAGATAAGACGGAGACATCATTTTCTGCATTTCCTTTTGCCATTCACTGTATTTTTCTTCATATCCATTGATATTTTCAATGCTATCGGGTATAATACCGATATTACATTTAGTAGATGACTGCTCCGTATCTGGGCCAACAGATACATTAGGGGTGGTCATTTCTTTTTTATTCATCTTCATCTTCTCCTTTCAAACCACTTAATGTTTTAGTGATTAGTTTTATTAATGACAGTAAATCTAAGTTAATGTTACTTCCGTTTTCAATTCGTTGTAGTTCATTAAGGACGTCTCTTAATTCATTTCTAAGTGCTTTGTATACCCTTGTATTACCTACCACAACTACATCTTGATTCGTGCATTTACGATAACAATACTCTTGCTTAGATAAGCCTGACATTGCCACAGCTTTATTGATTAACTCATTTTCTTCAGGCGATACTCGAAAACCTACTGTGATATTTCTAAAACGATCTTGTCTATCTAAATTTTTTGCCGACATTTTAATTCCCTCTTTCCATATCTAACTTGTCCGCCATTTCCGTTTGCTTTGATGGAAAAAGATGAGCATAATTATAAGTTATATCAATACTTTCGTGTCCTACACGATCTGCTATGGCGGTTGCTGAAAAGCCTAAATCAATCAGGTGACTAACGTGACTGTGGCGAATATCGTGTATTCTAATTCGCTTAACACCTGCTTCTTTTGCTCCACGATCCATTTCTCTGTGCAGATAACTTTTGGTTATGGTAAACATTCTTTCATCTGCTCCAACACCATAGAGCAATCCTAAATAATCTTGTATTTCTTCAGTAAGAAATTTGGGTATGGTAATCGTCCTATTACTTTTTTCTGTCTTAGGCGTTGTAATAAGATCCTTACCATTTAAACGCTGATAGGACTTGTTAATAGTTACAGTCCTTTTTTCAAAATCAAAATCATTCGGAGTGAGTGCTAAGAGTTCGCCCTCTCGAATACCTGTCCAATAAAGCATTTCAAACGCATAATAGGATATAGGCTTGTCCATCATCACATCTGCAAATTTGAGATATTCATCCTTTGTCCAAAAGAGCATTTCACGATTTTTCTTTTTCCCCATACTGCCTGCCTTTTTGCAAGGATTTTCACGCAAGTTATAATATTTGGTAGCGTGATTAAAAATAGCACTGAGCTGATTGTGAATGGTTTTGAGATAAACTGGTGAGTATGGAATTCCGTTTTCATCTTTATAATTGATAAGTTCATTTTGCCAAGCAATAATCTGTTGTGCTGTAATATTACACATTTTTAACTTCCCGAAATAAGGAATTAACTTTGTACGGATAATATGTTCTTTTGTTTCCCAAGTGTTTTCCTTAATGCGAGCTTGCATATCTTCTTTGTAGTGTTCTACAAAGCTTTTAAAGGTCATATCAAGATCAGCACTTAGTTTGTTCAGCTGTTCTCTTTCCCACGCCTGTGCTTCTCGCTTTGTCCTGAACCCACGTTTTTGAGACTGTTTTCGTTCACCGGTCCAATCGGTATAACGGTAAATTACTCGCCAGGTGTTTGTTTTTTCTTCCTTATAAACAGACATTTATATCACATCCTTTCTTTTTCGGCTGTACCGTAACAAACTCTTTCTAAAAAGTATTGTTTGTTTACTCGTCCTGAAATTGTTATAAAGCCTTGAGCTTTTAACTCTTCGTTTAGCTGCTGAACGATTTTATAGGCATAAGATTTTGAAATACCTAATTCATCCGCAACATCTTGTACTTTCATAAATGTTGTACTCATACTGAAACCTCCTTTCAATTTTTTGTTCGTTTGTTTATTTAATGTCGGAGAACTTTCTGACCGCATTCCGATTTGCCCGAGCGGACACACCTTTACTGTGATGTGTGACAGTTATTTTATTTCACTAAGCATATTTATTTTAGTTCATTTTTTATTATACTAAACATATTTAGTTAAGTCAAGCGTTTTTTACAAAATATTAAACAAATTTGTTTTGGTTGCCTTGACGTATGCTAAACTAATATGTATAATTTCATATATCATACATATTATAGGAGGAATTACTATGGCAATCGGCGAAAGAATTCGTTTCTTTAGAAATTTAAAAGGAATGACTCAAAAATATCTTGGTATGCAAATTGG
>JAHHTR010000181.1 GCA_020024515.1 Angelakisella sp. | reverse complement strand
CATTAATAATTTGCGATAGGATACCCCCCACTTCTATAAGTGGAGGTAGGAATATTACATTTTTATTTTAACAAAATTTTTAAATTATTTTGACTTTTTACTAAAAATATTATATAATATTTTTAGTAAAAAGAGGTTAATTAATGCAAACAAACATTGACTGCTAAAATACAAATAGTTGTTTCTGGTACAGCCAAAGTATTACTAGATAATATTATGTCTATTTATTGTGATAACTGTAATTATGTATCTGATTATATATTCTATACACACGACTTGAAACAGTTTTCTCTTAATAAAAAATTGTATTCTGAACTTCGAGAAAGATTTGGTTTAAAATCTCAAATGGCTCAATCTGTATTGAAAACAGTTATTGCTAGATATAAAACCATTCTGGAAAATCAAAATAAGTGGATTAAGCCTTCTTTTAAAAAGCCACAATATGATTTGGTTTGGAATAGAGATTATTCTTTAACGCAAAATCAGTTTTTAGTGAATAAACTTAATGGTCGTGTGAAATTGCCATATTTCGCTAAAGGTATGAGTAAATACTTTGACCATGCCATTTATAAGTTTGGTGTTGCTAAACTTGTAAATAAGCATGGGAAGTATTATCTTCACATATCAGCAACTTATGATGTCGAAGAAAGTAATCTTTCCGATATCTGTAATGTTGTAGGCGTTAACAGAGGCATCAACTTTGTTGTTGCTACTTATAACAGCAAAGGTAAAGCAACTTTTGTAAACGGTAGACAAATTAAGCAAAAACGAGCAAATTATTCAAAAATTCGTAAAGAACTTCAGGTGCGCCAAACATCTTCTGCACAAAAAGGCTTAAAGCTATTGGTCAACAAGAAAACCGTTGAATGCAAAATATAAACTATCAAGTATCAAAAGCACTCGTTGAGAACAATCCAAAGCACACACTTTTTGTATTAGGAGATTTAACAGGTGTTCGTAATGCAACTGGAAAAGTAAAATTAAAAAATCGTTATGTCTCAGTGAGTTGGGTTTTCTATGATTTAGGGCAAAAGCTTATTTATAAGGGTCAAAATAATCAAAGCTCCGTCATTAAAGTAAATTCAGCTTATACTAGACAGTGTTACCCAAAACGTGGGCATACTGAAAAAGGTAATCGCAATAAAAAATTACATCTTTTTTTGCTGTAAAAACTGTGGTTGCAAGTCTAATGATAACCGTATTGGGACTATGAATCTGTATCGTAAGGGAATATACTATCTTGAAGATAGTCAAGTACCTAATACAGTTACAATAGAGTTTGCTCTATTGTAAAGGGTGCTGTCAACTACCATACGATGCAACATCAGTTTGCTGTATAGTATTCTAAAGAAGTAGGAGATTAAACTCGTTTGTACTACTGGATAGTTGCAAGCCCTCACTTCAAGCCGTAAGGCTAAGTGATGGGTAGTTGACTAGAATAATAAATATAATACTTTATTGTTTGTAATATAAAAGGAGAGATTACATATGTATTGTGCGTATATAACTAAATTAAAAAAAATAAGAAATCATCCAAACGCAGACAGATTATTATTGGCAGAATGTTTTGGTAATACTGTTGTTGTAGATTTAAATTCTACCGAAGATAAACTTGGAATTTATTTTCCTGTAGATGGAAAATTAGGAGTTGAATTTTGTAAAAAGAATAATCTTTGCAGAAAAAAAGATGAGAATGGAAATAATATTGGTGGTTTTTTAGACCCTGATAAAAGAAATATACAGGCTATCAAACTTCGTGGAGAAAAATCTGATGGGTTATGGTTGCCTATCGAATCTTTAAGTGGCTTTTGTGATATAAAAATGCTTAAAGAAGGCGATACAATCACTATATTAAACGGTATCACAATTTGTGAAAAATATATTCCTATTAGAAAAAATCAATCTTTTGTATCTACAAAAAATAATAGCAATAAGAAAAAAACAAAGATTGATATCGCCCCTTTATTTGCAGAACACGCCGACACAGAACAGTTAGCGTATAATCTTAGTGCGTTTCATGAAGGCGACTTAATTGAGATTACTTTGAAGATGCATGGTTGCTTTGTATCAGGAACAAAAGTTAGGATGGCAGACCATTCGCTAAAAGAAATACAGAATATAAAAGTAGGGGATAATGTATTGGGATATAATTTTAATACAAAACGATTTGAATCTACTAAAGTTAAAAATGTGTTTCATAATGCACCGAGTAACAAATGGAATAAAATTAAATTTTCCAGAAATCACATCAGTGGAGATAAAAGAGGAAGTGTCATTTGTACCTACAATCATCCATTTTGGTACAATGAATATAACTGTTGGATAGATGCGGAAGATTTAGAGCCTAATATGACAATATCCACACTTTCACCCTCGTATATTTTGACGAATATGCAAAAAGAAATATTAACAGGTATGATTTTAGGT
>JAHHTR010000180.1 GCA_020024515.1 Angelakisella sp. | reverse complement strand
GAAGATGGTTGGATAATGAAATATAGTCAAGAAAGATATGAAGAAATATGACAATCTTTCTTAATCATGTATTTATTGCGAAATAAATATAGCTTAATTTTTCAAAATTATGTAAAAATATGGACAATATAAGTTTTAAAAAATACGGATAGATAATGGGTTTACAGAATTCAAAGTTACCACAAGTTCAGAATTTATTACGGTTTGTCAGTCCTGTTATATTGATAAGGTGAGAAATTTCTTCTCTTTGCTTATTTGAATACATTGTATAAAATTATTTTAAAGATAACGAATATATCAGGATGAAAAAGTAGAAAATTTATTGTATGATTTTGATAAATTGATTATTACGATGGAAGGTATGTCCAATGATTGGATTAAAACGAGGAGAAGTAGCACTTTGTGAACATTGTCCTGAATGGAAAAAAATTGCCCAGGAGACAATTAATAATTTAAAAGAAATATTTGGCAGTAACGCTTTGGATATTCAGCATATAGGAAGTACAGCTATTCCGTGTATCAAAGCAAAGCCGATTATTGATATAGCAGTCGGAATCAGAAGCTTCGATGATATAACCGAGGCGTTATCTATTCTTGACTCTAACGAAATATATAGACAAAGTCATAACCGATTCAGTGGCGACCTTTTGTATGTAATAAACGATGCGGATGGTAAACGTACACATCAAATACATATTCTAATTTATGAAAGTCCACAATGGTGGAATTATGTAGCTTTTCGTGATTATATGAATGCTTTTCCACAAAAAGCAAAAGAATATGAAAAATTGAAAGTTAAATTGGCTCGCAAATATCCAAACAGTCAAACAAAATATACAGATGGAAAGCAACAGTATATGAAAGATTTGCTAGTTGAAGCATTATCATATGTACTATATAACTAAGCTGCTCTTTTCGTTTCATAAAATGTGTTTCAAGCAGGATACAAGCCGATATCTGTCCCAGATATGTACAATATAGATTATTCTGTATATTTCCTTTTTTGCTTATGGGATTATATCTAGCAGTACGCACAATTCAATACACATATATGTAAGGTAATATTTCAAAACTTAATAATTACAGGCATTACAAGGTTGATTAGGCACTATTCAAAAGAATAGTGCTTTTTTTCATAAAAGAGCTATAATATTCATAACGAAAGTTGTGATTCGCTATTTGTGGGGTGTTCATTTTAGACATAAATTGATAAAGTTTTCTTGAAAGGAGCTGAATTTATGGATAGCAAAAAAATTGGAACATTTATTGCTGTAAACCGCAAGAAAAAAGGATTAACGCAAGAACAGTTGGGCGAAAAATTAGGCGTAAGCAATAAGACTATCTCCAGATGGGAAAACGGAAATTATATGCCTGATTTGTCTTTGTTAGAACCACTTAGCAAAGAATTGGAAATCTCTTTAAATGAACTCTTAGCAGGAGAAAAAATAGAAAAAGAAAAAGTGGTTGAATACTCAGAGCAAAACTTAATTAGTGCGATTGATTATTCAGACCGAAAAATAAAATATGAGCACAAAAAAATAGCTGCCTTTATGATAGGGATTGGTATTGTAATATGTATTTGTTCTTTTACTGTTTTTCCGTCCGAAAGCAGTTGGGGAAGTATATATTCAATTGTTGGGCTGATATTGATAGTCGCAGGTGCATATAAAGCACTAAACCCATTGTCTTTACTCAAAAAAAACTTGATTTCTCTATGCTTGTTTTTGACGATTCTAAGCAACTTTTTGATTGCTGACTATGTTGGGGTAACGCAATTTAAGCAAACGCCGATTTATAGATATAAAACAACAACTGTTTTTAAAGAGAATAAATTGATTGAATATAGTAATTTGTTTTACAATGTATATAGAATCAATGCAGACACCCCAAATGAATATTATCTCATCGACCGTAAAAAGCAATATGATATTAACACCGTTCCGACAAGTCCTTTTAATCAAGATATCAGTGCGATTGAACATCTCCTGCAGTATCAAAGCAAGTATGTGGGAGATAACAGTAATACAGGACATCTTATAAGTTCGCTGCCATTTTCTGAATATGGATATGTATTTGAAATTGACTCTGAAAACTGTGGCGTAATTATAAACTATCATTTTACAGATTGGTATAATAATGAACACTTATATACCGAAAAAGGATTGATGTACAACGCTGTTTCAATGTTTGCTTTGATTGATAACCTTGAATATATCACATTTAATTTTAGCGGAAGCAGCTTTTCAATTACACGTGATAATATTTTGAAAAACTATCCTAATTATAATGAAATTTTAAACGGTGGTAAGATTGATATAGAAAATTTTCATCAGTATGTTGACCAAAAAATCAATGACCATTCATTTGTATTGAATATAATAAAACTATTTGAAACAAATTAAAGTACAGTTCTTGATTTATATGTATCATCTTAGCGAGCAGACTGTTTATACTCCCAAGAGTCGTAAAACAGTACAATC
>JAHHTR010000179.1 GCA_020024515.1 Angelakisella sp. | reverse complement strand
CCGTTGAATGCACTTGTCAAGTAAAAGTAGACACAAATAACCACCAATTATATAAAACCTTTTTCTAATTTATATTGAATAGGTGTTTTGTAATGTAATTTATATGATAATCGTTCATTATTAAAATATTCAACATATTTTTTAATTAAACAAGGATGATTATCTACTGATTTTAAATTAAAATCAATTCAGAGTGTAGAAAAAGCCCAAAATTCGATTGAGATTTTGGGCTTTTTCTACACTCTGAATAAGTCACTGTATATATAAACGGTGACTTATTATAATATTTATCTTATAACTTTTATATTAGCTTTTTTTAGTGCTTTTTTCAGTGGCGGAGCAATTAATGAAGCAAAAACTATTGCTATCACAGCATTAATACCGGATGCCACCATTTTTGGCATAACAGCAACCGCCGCCGCAGAAAAAACACTGCCTGCAAGCATAAGATTAATTACACTCTTTATAAAATACAAAAATATATAACTAACCGAACCTATTATTGCCGCAACTATTGTTCTAGGTATACTTGTCTCTTTTTTCTCTACTTTTACGGAATAATCAGCATTTACTGTAATCTTTGTAGTATTATAGTTTGCTATAACACCACAAATATATGCCATCAAGAAAAAGTTTAAAAGTGTAGTTGGAGCAGATGATATAAAACGTGGGTTTGTTAAATCAAACAAAAATGAACCTATACCCGAAGCAAGTCCGCCACGTAAACCACCAAACAAAAGTCCTGATAATATACAAAAGACATTTGCAACTTTAAGCATTGTTGTTCCTGTTGGTGTTGGTATCTCAATTTTAAAGAAATATGATGTTACGAAAACAACAGCCGCCATTAAACCCACTACTGCAAAATCATATATATTAAATGATTTCTTTTCATATTGTCCTACCATTATCAGTGCCAATTTTTCTGTATTAAATTTCTGTGTGCGTTTATAAGCAGTACAAACATCATAAAAATAGAAACTTAAAAATACAGCTCCGAAAATTATTTGCAAAATTAAAAATATCACTTGCGTTTGCGGAGTAACCTCAGCCACTTGTAAACCAATAAAAGTTTTTGCAAAATTGATTGTATAATTTGGAATACTGAGTCCCACAAACAATAATCCCAAGATAAATTTTGCCACACCTGACGGCACTTTTCCAAGCATAAATCTATCTACACCAAAAATACCCAATATAACCGATGATATAAATACTGCTGTGGGATCTTTATAGTTATAGTTATAAACATCTTCTTTTTTTTCTTCTTTAAGTGTTGATAACTTTGTTTTTAATGCTTTTGCAGAACCTTCTGCTATGTTTCTTTGGTTAATCAGTACATAATTTTCAATCTCGTTTGTACTCATAATTTTTCCCTCTCAATAAATTCACATTATATTAAGAGTTTTACAATGTTTCGTACCCCTGTGGAATTTCACTGAATGATGTTATCAGCCATTTCAGTGCCTCTTCCATCATTACACCTTCACGAGTAGGCGTGCTGTAACTATATGTAGTCTTTATGGCTATTTCCACAAAACGTGTTGCTCTGTCAACTGCCATAGGTAAGCTATCGCCACACATCACCGCCGCTGTAAGTACTGCCGCAAAAATATCTCCTGTTCCGGGATAACTTACAGGTAAATGTTGCGAACAACTTTTCCAATATGTACCGTTATCACGGTCATAAGAAATATTTGCATATTCACCTGTTGCAAGTACCACTCCTGTTATAACAACTTTTTTAGGTCCTTTTGATGAAAGCTTTGCAAGCATTGTTCTTGCCTGTGCTGTTGTCAGTCTATCTATTGGCATATCTTCATTTAAAACAATACTTGCCTCTGTCATATTCGGAGTTATTATATCAGCACTCTTTACAAGTTCGCATATCCCATCTACAAGTTCATTTGTAAAAGAGCGATATAGCTTTCCATGATCACCCATAACCGGATCTACCACTTTTAAGGCATTATCAAAAAATTTAAAATATTCCTTGCAATGTTTTACCTGTTTTACGGAATTTAAATATCCTGTATAAACACAATCCATTTCTAAATTTAACTTTTTGTAATGCTCCAAAGTATTGATTACATAGTCGGTCAAATCCACCATTGCTACTTCACCGAAACCACCTGTATGTGTGGATAAAACAGCCGTAGGCACAGGACAAACCTGCACACCCATTGCTGACATTACAGGCAAAATAACAGACAATGAACATCTGCCAAAACCTGACAAATCATGTATTGCTACTACTCTTTTATGTTTTTTTGTAAACATTGTACACCTCTTATTATTATTATAATCTTTAAAATCTTATTGTTGCAAATTAAAAATTTTCTTATAAAAAATACAAATAATTGTATATTACTAACATATAAATTATTCATTGTATATAAATTTTTGTTAATTTTTTATTATATGATTTTGTTGTTCATTTTAATTTTTTTATTGTAAATACAAAATAAACATATTTATATTACTAAAACTATATAGTTTATGCAATAGGTAAAAAT
>JAHHTR010000178.1 GCA_020024515.1 Angelakisella sp. | reverse complement strand
TGAAACCTGTCTATGACCGATACAAGGCATCAAAGGACAAGGAAAAATTCCTGCGCGGCTTTGAGAGCGAGATCATCTTATTCGAGGCGGCAGCCAGGGAGATCAAGAAGGCCGGACTCACCAAACTTCCTTCCTCCGACAAGCTGAAAGCAGAACTGGACGGACTCTCCTTCCGCAAGACCGCCTTGCAAACGGAACTTCGGAAGATACAGCGGGAGGAAAAGGAATATGATACCCTCTGCCAGAATGTGGACGCCCTGCTGGAAAGGCCGAAGGAACAGGAGCAGCAGCGGCAGCGAGGTAACCACTTGGAGTAAAAGTCTATATGTTGTACTGCCACAATAGCAATGCACTATTTTTGCAATCAGAAACACAACATATTGTGTCCATGTCTTGAAAGTAGATCGAAAATGTAGTATACTAATTTAAATATATGCAGAGCATAAACATTTCAAGTTTTTAAAAATGAGTATATTATACGGAGGCATAAATGGCAAAAAAAGAAAAGAAAATGATCAAAGTTATCTACTTTGACGAGGGATCAGCAACAGATTTTATTTATGTGTTAGCGGGTGGCAAGAGTACCGATAAAAAGGAACACATTGTAACAAAAACAACGGAACTGGCTACCGGAGCAGAAGCTGAAGCAAGTAAATCAGCAGGTATTTTATCTGTTATCTCCGCAAAAGTGGGGGTAGGAGCAAATGCTGATTTCTCCAGGGAAGGTAATACCATTGTTACAAAGGCAATTGAAAATACAATTTTGACCGACTATTTGGAGCATGCTGCAAAAACCGGAAAAGCTTATATTCGTGTGTTTTCTGATTGTAAGCCGTATCCGTACCCAAACTCATTTGCTTATTTCAAAATGCTAACACCTTATTTGAAAATGACAAACGGCGAGTTATACGTTTCTGATGGGCTGTCTTTAAATCTATCGTTGATGGACGAGGCATTGGGTAGCGGCAGAGGATATTATGAGTTGATGGCCGAGTGTGATGAGGAAACCGTAGTATTGAGATTTAATATCAAGGCATTTCGTAATAATTACTGCATTGCAGATTTGGTAAAAATGAACTTGGATTATCATGCAATAGAAGTAGGCATGGTTAATATGGGTAGTCTAACGATGGAATCAGAATTCGGAGGCAAGCAACAAAAAGAGATTAGCGGATTTGACTTAGTTGATGCCTCGACCACCAACTTGGATTCGATTAAGGTATACGATGTCATTTTAGCCGGGGTATGCAGATGAATGTAAAAATATTTTATGGTGGTGCGTCTGGCTTTAGAAAAATACTACCGGAAGATGATTACAAGCCTATTGTGGATCTAGCAATTTTAGATGATGCCAGACATCGCAAAATTAAAGTTGATATGGAAGGTAACAGAATAGAAGACGATGAAGAAGATGTTTTACATTTTGACAATGTAGTTGCATTTTCTGATGACTACCCTTCTCTATCAGAAAGTACGATTGAAAGTTTCACAAATTTTGTTTTGCGCTATGATATTGACAATCTGTATCTTCAAAATCCGCCTGATAGTGTTGCAAAACATATTCAGGAATTGTCTTGTGTAGACTGCACTTTGGACAGTCAGGACTACAAAGTAATTGATATGGATTTGCTCAGGAAAATTAAAGCAGGTTTTTCTGAAGCTGTCATTGGGCAAGAAAACGCGCAAAAAAGAATACTGTCTGCTCTATACAATGTTGCTAAGTGCAGGTATAACAAACCCTGTGTGATGTTGTTTTATGGAAGTACTGGAGTTGGAAAAACAGAAAGTGCCAAATTCATTGCAGATAGCCTTAATGAGCATCTTTTTAGAAAACAGTTTTCGATGCTTCACAGTGAGGGATTTAGTTCATATATTTTTGGCGGAAAACATAATCAAAACAGCCTAGCGAAAGAACTCCTAGAGCGAGAATCAAATGTACTTCTGTTTGATGAATTTGATAAACCGCATCCGGTATTTCATAGCGCATTTTATCAACTGTTTGATGAAGGCATCTATGTTGATAAAAATTTTACCGTGAAAATGAAGGACTCTGTAATTATCTGCACATCAAATTATATGTCTGAAAAAGAGATAAAAACTGCTCTTGGTGAGCCGATTTTTTCTCGATTTGATGCAATAATTAAATTCGATAAATTAGATGCAATTGCAATCCAAAAAATCATGGAGAATGAATTTGAAAAGCAATATTCTTCCTTGGAAAAATCCGAACAGAAGATTATTGACCAATACAACATAAAAGATAGAGTTTTTACACTGGTTACAAGATTAGATAATGCCCGACAAATTCGAAAGATTATTAGAGAAGCGTTTAGCGCGGCTTTAATACAAGAATTGCTATAAAAAAGAATGGGAGCGCCACCACCGGACAATATCCGATGATGGCGCTCCCATTTTTATTTAATAAAAGGTGAAAATCCGGCATTTTTCCTATGCAGAAACGATTTGTCGCCCTGCACGGAAAATCATACTGCCCCTACATAGAAAGGGGTACTGTCAAGATTTATGCGCAAAATGGTTTGCAGCCCCCTGTGTGAATGAGGT
>JAHHTR010000177.1 GCA_020024515.1 Angelakisella sp. | reverse complement strand
GTTATTGGGAATAGGAGAAATATATAATATATGGAAAAAACAAGAATTTCATGGGACGAATATTTTATGAAAATGGCACACCTAGCAGCAGAAAGAGCTACTTGTACACGTAGACAAGTGGGTGCTGTATTGGTGTCAGACAATAGGGTAATTGCAACAGGCTATAACGGAGCATGTCGAAATACCGTGGATTGTTTGGAATTGGGTTGTTTGCGAGATGAACTGAAAATACCGAGTGGTACACGTCACGAAATATGCAGAGCGGTACATGCTGAACAAAATGCTATTATACAGGCAGCAGTACAGGGAAGCTCGACAAAGGGAGCAACACTGTATTGTACACATACACCTTGTATTTTGTGTGCAAAAATGATAGTTAATGCACAAATAGCAAGATGTGTACTTGATGAACAATATTCAGAAAATGAATATGAGAAACTTTTTAAAGAAGCCGGTATAGAAGTTACATATTTCGGAAAATAAACTATAAATATACAGAGAAACTATAAATAAAGTAAGTTTATGAAAAATATATACTGTTTATTGCAGTTTTTGGAAGCATAATAATAGTTATACAAATAGGAGATGTTTTTTATGGGTAAAGATATATTGCAAACGATACAAGATGCAAAAAATAATAATAACCTTATTTCACTATATCGTGATGACTTGCAAGTTACAGACTATACAGGATTTATTACAAATATAGGCAAAGACTTGATTGTTCTGCAAAGAGAAAATGATTTCAGCCTTGACGGATATGTGGCTATTAAGTTAGAAGATGTAACATATACTGAAATTATTGATGATAATAAATTTATTCGTAAAGTGGTATCAGGGGAAAAATTGTTGCAAAAGCTAACACCACCAAAACTTACAACGGCGGATAGTTTTCAAAGTTTATTTTCCGGAATACTTGCAACTTTTGGCGGTTGGCTAACTGTTGAGGTTATGTCTCCTGACGGACAGGGATTTTTTTTGGGAATAATTACACGTATGGACAGTAACTATATGTATATGAAACAAGTTGATGCAATGGGTGTTTGGAACAAAGAAGAAACCACGATTCCACTGCAAGATATAGTGACTATTACATTTGGTGGCAGATATGTTGAAATATACAGAAAATATGTAAAGTAATAGGGAAACATAAGTTGATGTTAAATATAAAAATAATTGCAATAGGAAAAATAAAAGATAAGTGGATAACTGACGGTATTGCGGAATATGAAAAGAGATTAAAGGCATACTGTAAATTCACCATTGCTGAATTAAAGGAATATAAACTTCCGCTTTGCCCATCACAATCGGATATTGATAAGGGAATAGAAAATGAAGGTAACGATATACTCAAAGAAATAGAAAAAGATAACAATAATACTGTAATTGCTATGTGTATTGAGGGAAAACAGTTATCTTCAAATGAACTTGCACAAACGATTGAAAATTATTCTTTTAAAAGTGCGAGTATAACTTTTGTGATAGGTGGCAGTCATGGACTTTCAGAAAGTGTGAAAAACCGAGCGGATTTTAAATTATCCGTATCAAAGATGACTTTCCCACATCAAGTATTTCGTATGATTTTATCGGAACAGATATATAGAGCTTTTTCAATTATGAATAATGGGAAATATCATAAATAAAATTTATATTTATAAAAGAATAGACTGTATAATAATTTGCGAAAGGTAATAATATTATGCCAATAAATATACCAAATGATTTACCAGCATATTCGATACTGGAAAAAGAAAATGTATTTTTGATGACAGAGCAAAGAGCAAATACACAAGATATACGAGCATTAAAAATAGTTATTGTAAATCTTATGCCAAAAAAAATAGAGACAGAGACACAAATTTTACGAGTACTTGGAAATACACCACTGCAAGTGGATATAGAACTGGTGAAGATGAGTACTCATACATCAAAAAATACACCGCAAGAACATTTATTAAAATTTTATAAGACTTTTGATGATATAAAAGAGCATTACTATGACGGTATGATAATAACAGGTGCTCCTCTAGAACAGATAGACTTTGAAAAAGTCGATTATTGGAAGGAACTTTGCGAGATAATGGAATGGAGTAAAACTCATGTTTTTTCTGTATTTCATATTTGCTGGGGTGCGCAGGCAGGACTATACTATCACTATAATATACAAAAACATTTATTATCAAAAAAAATGTTCGGTATATATAATCATCGTATAATAATGATAAATCACCCATTATTGCGTGGATTTGATGAAGAATTTTTTGCACCTCATAGCAGACATACTACTGTTTATGCAAAGGATATTGAAAAATGCGAAAATCTTGATGTGCTTGCAATTTCAAATGAGGCAGGAGTATATTTGATTGCTGATAAAGAGTGTAGACAGATATTTGTTACAGGTCATTCGGAGTATGACAGATATACTTTGCATAACGAATATCAGAGAGACTTGTCGCAAGGGCTGGATATAAATATGCCATATAATTATTATAATACTGATGACATAACAATAAGACCAAGTATAAAATGGAGAAGTCATGCAAATTTATTGTATCAAAATTGGTTAAATTATTTTGTGTATCAAAAGACACTGTTTAATATTGAAAATATAAAAATCAGTTTATAGTTTATGAACTGCTCCAATTTGTGCGGACAGTACAAAAAGAACCTCTTATGGTATGGAA
>JAHHTR010000176.1 GCA_020024515.1 Angelakisella sp. | reverse complement strand
CTTTCTCTCCTGATGTTCCTATTATATCACATTACTCGTGTATACACTATCTAACGACCACAACATTTTTTATATTTTTTACCGCTGCCGCAAGGACATAATTCATTACGGCCAATTTTTCTGTGGTTTACCATCTGAAACTGTTGGATTCTTTGCTTTGCCCTTTCTTTGCCTTCTTCATACAACATAGATTTTCTTTCTGAAGGGATATCTGATGAGGTCAAATATGTATAAGTAATATCTCGAATTTTTCCATCTTTTGAGTATTTAAGACTTATTTGAACTCTATCTTTTTCTCCATTCCAAAGCATTGTTGATAATGTATAATCATTTTTTTCTTGAGCAGAAAAGTCCTCTGCCCCTTCCAAATGAACAAAGCATGTATACCGCAGATCTGTGTCACTACGTCCGCTGGCCGAAATAGCCGAACTATGATGTGTAACTAATTGTCGTTGCAAAGTGTATTCAATTTTATTGTTTAAATCTTCTTTTGCGTCAGATGAAAAGTCGAGTAGATAATTCGCAACTCTGATTTTATTATTGAGCTTTGAAGCATTGAGCCAATCAAGCATTTGCTCAAAGTATTTTGGAATAGTTTGAATCGGTTTTTGAGGATTTAATTCCGGATGATACAACTGACCGAAATATGTATCCAAATCCTCACGATACCCCAAAAAGAATTTCATCGTGGGATGCCCGGGGTCATCATCTGACAGTGCATAGCAGTTATGGTGAATATACATTCCCAGATGATCTAATTCATCATTTAATGCTAATGTTTCGTTTCCGGTAGCCATTCTTCTCTGCTTCAAAAAATGCAAGAATTTTAACGGAGAATCAAAATAATTCTGATAAACCATTAAATCATCAACAGCGACACTAATGGTGTTGCATTTTAAGTTTAAAAAGCCAAGCTTTTCTGCTTTTGCAGCTAATTCCCCAATGTTGTCCATTGTAACAGACATTGTATAAATATCTTGTATTGAACTCATAGGGATTTGAGCTTTTTCGCTTTGGTCTTCATTATAAAGAACAGCAGTTTTCTTTGAACTTAGATAATCAAACGTCCGTTTACATTGGCTATCTGCTTTTTCCACCAATGTTTTATATGACCTTATATGACTATCAAAATCAGTAAACGGAGCAGTCCATACAAATGACCCTGCTTTTACTTCAACGACAATAATAACATCATAATATACCACCATCAGATCATTTTCGGCCATATTTTTTAGGGATTTATTCTGGGGATAAAAGTTGTTTTGATATATTCTACAGCCAGGCAGAATTTTTTCGAATATATTTGCTACCATCTTTTCGCTTGCGTTTTGCTGCTTATCACTCCAACGATAATTCGGTAGCAACCTGGTGACTGTTTTTTGAATTGCACGATAAAAATTATCTACAAAAGAATAATAGTCGAAGCAATAGTACTGCTCATCAATTTTGATAAAGGGGCGTTTTTGGATAGGCAAATCGATAGCAGGCCATCCAGCGTATTCGTCATGAGAAAAAAATGAAGTTTCTTGACCACATTCATATGAAAGCTCTTTTACAAACTGTTCTGACCATCCAGTAACGCAAATTACATTATTGAGTTCTATTCCAAAAGCCTTTGAAACAAGACTTTCCCCTACTGGGCGCTGTTTTTCTATGCACAATTCAAGATTTTCTTCAGCAGTTGCCTGAAATTCTTCAAACAGTTGTCCCAACTTATTAAGAGCACCAAACCTGCCTTGAGACAACGCATATTGCAATTTTGCAATCCCTTCTATGATATCATCTGCGCTTAATCCAAATAATTGATTAAAGATTTCATCGTGGGGAGCCAATAACGCTGCGAAGTATTCTTTTTCCACAAATTGATATCTTTTCCCTCTTACACCATACATAAGTTGAGCTTCAAATATATTATCTATAAGGCTTTTTTCATACTTGTTTTCTACTATCCATTCCGCAGCGAGAGAAAAGTAGTATTCATGAAGAAGTCGAAACAAGTCAATATAGTCTTTTAAAATGCTATTAAATTCATCATCCTCATTATCAGACTGTACGACAACATGTAACGAACCAGACACATATATGCTTTGCACATATTCGGTGAAACGATCGATGGCAATAGATTCAAAGCCTAATTGCTGAAACTCTGAGTTGATTCCGAGTTTGTTTAATAACATATGATCCTGTGCAAATCGCAGTAAGTGAAGTGGATCGCAACTGAGAATTTTTTCTCGCAGATTGCAAACCGCTTCATTTATCTGACTTTTCAACTGAGGACAACGATTGGCAAGGTCATTAATCATATCATTTTTTGCTGCGTGATCTCCGACTAGGGCATCAAACGAATTGTTGAGCATATTTTCCATCTCCAGTCTGTGTCAAACTCCTTGTTTTACTCATATTTTCCTTATTTGTTTTTTCTTCGATTCTTATACACATTGTGCTGGTTCTTGCACTGTGGGCTGCAAAATACGTTGTTGGGCCGACTGGCGATAAATGCCTTTTGACAGTGTTCACAGAGCCGCAGCGGTTTTTCTTCGTCGGTCAGCATAAAGCTGAACATGAGCTGAATTGCCATCAGAAGTGAATGAAAATCCCAAACGATTGTAGGGCTGGTCGTCGGCTTGTCAAACAGGGCAATATGATAGGTCGGTGCAATCCCGCCAAAAGCAGCCATTCCCATACGATAGGTGTTTCTTGATGCTTCGTCCAGCTGGTCGTAATCGTGATAGAACAAGAAACTGCTGGTCAGTGTAAAGGCCCAATCCTTGAACTGCTGCACGATCCACTCGT
>JAHHTR010000175.1 GCA_020024515.1 Angelakisella sp. | reverse complement strand
GAGTACAGAGAACTGTTCTCTTAATTTTTGTCCAATTTAGTGTTGACAATCCATTTATAATCTAAAAAAAGATACATAAATTACAGAATACGCCCTTTCTTCGTTAATGTCATTATATAAAAATAACCCTAATAAAAAGCGGTATTTAATTTATATTATAATTTAGAATAATTTTGAGAACTAATAATTATATCATTAATTTTGTAGATGGGTTAACTACTCCTCTCATAAATGTGTCCTCTCTTGGGTTCTTATATTTTTGTGGTACAATTATTAGCCACAGTAATTGGCTCTTATGTCAAAATTTTGTGTTGTAACTTTATTTTAACATAGACCTTTCACTATGGTTATTTTTGTATTCAATTTCATTTTACAATTTACAATTTATCAATTAAAAAATAATTTCTTATCTTTATCAAAAATTTTTTGAGTTAATTTCACTTAGTTTTTCCTGTATTTAATAAATCTATTCCACTATAAAAAACAAATAGATGTTATTATATAAACTTAAAATATTAGTCTTTTATTATACATTGTTGCTCAATAAAGTATTTCTTTCCCTTTTTATTATATAGTATTAAGGAAATTAGAATAGTTGACAGTTCTGCCATAGGCATTGTTATCCATACTCCATTTACACCCACAAGTAGCGGTAGTGTAAAAATAAATATAATAACAAAGACAAATGAGCGAAGAGATGAAATCACTGCTGATGTAAATCCATCACCAAGAGCTGTAAAATAGCCGGATAAAAACACATTGACACCGATAAAAATAAACACAGGGCTAAAATATGTTAACGCAGTAGCTGTCAGATCAAAAACATGACCACTATTTGTAAAAAGTCCAATAATGAAATTGCCACCCACAAACAAAATAGACATAATAATAATAATTGTTATCGCAATGGTAATAAAGCTATATTTTACCGTCTCACGAATCTTGCCTTTATTGTCTGCTCCAAGATTATAACTGATAATAGGGGCGGTCGCAACTGCAATTCCCATATAGAAAGAAATAAAGAAATAATAAATATACATTATGATTGTAACAGCAGCCACACCGTCTTCACCAAACTTTTGAATAATTATAATATTAAAAAGTAGTGTAGTAATACCTGTAGAAAGCTCAGTCAGCATTTCACTACTTCCATTCATACAAGATTTCCATAGAATATGTGTATCAAATTTTGGTTTGCAAAAGCGAATAGTACTGTGTTGAATGAAAAAAACAAGCCCGATAATTGCACTTATACTAATAGATAAAACTGTACCAATTGCAGCACCAAATGTTCCTAATCTAAATACAGCAACAAAAATATAATCCAAAAGAACATTTAGAATTAAACCAATCATTGACATTTTAAGTCCTATTTGTGGATTTCCATCAGTGCGAACCAGATATTCAAAAAACAACTTGAATGCCATTGGGATTGTTCCAGCGAAAACAACGAATGCGTATGGCAATACATGTGGCATCAATCTTTCACTTGTCCCAAGTAAAACAGCAATAGGTTTAAGGAACAAAATACCTATCACAGAAAATACAACTGAAAAAATCAAAAGAGCAAATGATATTGTGCTGAAAATTTCATTTGCCTTCTTCTGATCATTTCTTCCCATATACTCACCTATAATAGCACCTGCACCTGTTGCCAACATTACAGCTGTACCAAAAATAATGCAGGTAATAGGAATGACAATGTTAATTCCTGCAAGGGCATCTGAGCCTGCATATCTTGAAACAAAAAAGCCATCTATGGTGGTATAGAAAGAAAGAAACACCATCGTTAATACAGATGGAACCAAATATTTTAGAAATTGCCTATATGTCATAGGCTTAGAAAAGATATTCATAAAAACCTCCTGAAATAATGTAATAGCTTGCTTTTTTCTGATTCCTATACTATAATAAAGTATATAGTAACTATATAGTCAAGAGGTAAAAATAACCAATGGAAAATATGTTTTCAGCCGGAGAATTGGCAAAATTCCAAAATATTTCTAAACAAACCCTACTGTATTATGATAAAATTAAATTATTCAAACCAAGCTACACCGATCCTGAAACCGGATATCGCTATTACAGTACAGAACAACTGGACTACCTTGATACAATCCTCATTATGAAAAAAATTGGGTTTTCCTTAAACGAAATTAAAAATCATATGAAAAACTATACTATGGAAAACAGTATCACTTCTTTTCGCCAACAGCTATCTGTTATCAAAGGAAAAATCCAAGAGTTGGCATTAATTCAAAGCAGACTTGAACATCGCTGTGAACAAATGGAACAGGCATACACAAAGAAAGGATCTGAGCCTATTCTGGAAATATGCGGAGAAAATTTCATTTTATATAATGATGTTGCAACACCATATAGTATGAAAGAAATAAGTATTGCCACAAAAAAATGCTATGCACAAGCACTGACAAATAATCTTCCGATTTTCTTTCAATGCGGAGTTTCTGTGCCAATCGAAAAAATTAAGATGGGACGATATGTTGATGCAAGTATGGCATTTTTAATAACAGAAGATGTATCATTTGTTCACAATATTATGTGTCTTCCAAAGGGGCTGACTGCCTCTATTTACCATTTTGGTAACTATTATGACATATCTGATTCTTATATAAGGCTCATTCAGTATTGCCAAATTAACGGCTTGAAAATCATATCGGATTCGTATGAATTTTGTATCAATGATTATATAACATCACGATTTGAAGATGAATTTATTACAAAAATTATGTTTTATGTTGAGAAAAAATAAACGTAGTCACTGTAATATTTAATTAACAAATGT
>JAHHTR010000174.1 GCA_020024515.1 Angelakisella sp. | reverse complement strand
GGATATAAAAAATGAAAATGAACAAAAAAACAGCAAACATTATGAAAGGTGTTGGTGTTGCAATGGCAGTTGGTTCAGTTGTAGCAACAGCAAGTTCAACAATGGGACAAAAAAGCATAATGAATAAAAAGACAGTTAAAAAAGCTGTAAACAAAGTTTCTGACTTTGTTGATACCGTATCATCAATTATGTAAATAAAAGGACAGGTAAAAAACCTGTCCTTTTTTCGTTTTTATTTTTAAAACTTTTTTAATTCATTTCTCAATTCGTCTTCATCATAAATGACTGAATCTTCTATTTTTTTAATTTCTTGACCTTCAATTTCTTTTATAAAACTTTTAAATTCAAAATCAAAAGCTTTACCATTTGGAAATATATCAAGCATGGGTTCAAGAACATATCTTCTTTCTTTCATTCTTGTATGAGGAACTATTAAGTTTTTAGTTTTAATTTTTTCATTTTCTGCTAAAAGCACATCAACATCAAGAATACGAGGACCATCTTTTATGCCTCTTTTTCTTCCAAAACCACCCTCTACTCCAAGGCAAAGCCCAAGAATTTCGTTAGGTTCAAGAAGACTTGTAACAAAAAGCACGCAGTTATAAAAATTATCCTGCCTTGCATAACCAACAGGCTCTGTTTCATAAATACCGGAACGCATTAAAACGCTTGTATAAGGCACAAGATTTATTGCATCTATACATTTTTCAATGTTTTCTTTTCTATCTCCGATATTAGTACCAACGCCTAAAATATAATTCATTATTACTCCCTGTTACGAATTATTGAAACACCCATATAATCAAAATCTGCATTGATAGGTGCTTCTGGTTTTTTAATGGTTACTTCAACTTTTTGAACTTTTTTATATTCATTTAAAATTTTGTCTGCAACAACCTCTGCACATTTTTCAGTTAGGTCATATCTTTCTTCTGTAAACACATGCTGAACTGTTTTTACTACTTTTTCATAATTAACAGTATCGTTTACATCATCACTATGACAAGCTTTGCTTAAATCAGTATATAAATCAATATCTAAAATAAAGGTTTGACCATCTCTTTTTTCTTCTTCCTTAACTCCATGAAAAGCAAAAAGTTGTAAACCCCTAATTAAAATCTTATCCATTACTTATTTTTAACCACTACGGCTGTTCCTGTTGCAGATACCATAAGCATGCCGGCGTTACCAAATGTTTCATAATCAATATCAACGCCAACAACAGCATTTGCACCCATTTTAGCCGCCCTTACTTCCATTTCCTGTACTGCTTTAATTCTTGCGTCTTCGAGTTCGCTTTCATAACCAGAAGAACGACCACCAATAAAGTTTCTAAAAGAAGCTCCAATATCTTTAATAAAATCTACGCCTGCAACAACTTCGCCTGTAACTAATCCTTTGTATTCAACAATAACTCCATTTTCAAGTGTTGGTGTTGTAACGCTAATCATAATAATATTCTCCTTTAAATTTAATTATTTTAAAGCATTTTTTAATGCGTTTGCCAAATTTTATTTAATTTTTGCCACAACAGCATTGCTATTGTACATAATTATCCAGTCTAAACCCGTTTTTACGACAATTTGCGTTATTTCGTGTGAAATTATACCTAATACATCATTTATTTTATTTATGCCGTTTTAAAAGGCTTTTTGAATATATACTAAAAATATCTTGTTAGAAAATTCAAATTTATTTTAGCTTAAACTATTTTGTAAAATATCCCTTAATATCCGATATGCTTGATGATGTTAAATTATTTCCATCATATTGTGGCTTTGCATTATAAATATTTACGCCTGTTGTTTCACTTGAAAGAACTTTCATTCCGTTTAAATTCTCTGTGAAATTCTTTACAGAAATATTTGTTTTTGAACATTCAATAAACGTGCTAAAGAGTTTTTCTTTTCTCTCATAATTATCTTTGTTAATTTGCTGTGAAATAGCAGTTAAAATAATATCATTAACAGCTTCATAATTATATTCTTTTGCGGCATAGTAACGCATAAGTTTTGTTGCTATATCGCCATCAATAGTTTGTTCGCCTGCTTTAACCTTTATGTTAAAGCCATAGTATGAAGTGTCTTTATATTTTACATCATTTAAAACATTGTATTTTACTTTGCCCATTGTATCGAACATCTTTTTAAAATTATCTATGTTTTCATCAATGTAATAATCTATGTTTATTCCAAGAAGCTGATTTACAGCATTCATTACATTACCTGCACCACCTGATTTATAAATATCAGAAAACTTTTTACCTTCTGAAATTGTGCTGCTATCAAGAGTACAAGCTTTATAAGAAATTGTATCAAGGTCAACCTGAATTATTGTACAAAAATACATTTCTTCAGTATCTTTATTGCTAAGTACAAAAAGATAATTAGTTTTTCCCTCAACTTCAGGTAATTCTTCTACATATTCAGCAACCTGTGATTTTAAATTATCTGGTTTAAAAAATTTTTCTGCTGAAAAATCATATTTTATTCCGATAATAAGCAAAAATACAGCAGTAAAAACAACTATTACTGATAAAGAAATAAGAAGTATTTTTTGCTCTAAATCAGACTTAAATTTTGTTTGTGGTATATAAATATCGCCACGGTTTTTAAAAATTCGCATAGTATTCCTTTTTATAAAAAATGTAATTTATTTATATTTTTAATTCTTCTTTTTTCTTTATTATACATTTTGAAATCATATAAAGCAAGAATAAAAAGGCTCCAGTTTTATACATATTTAGTTTACATTTTATGCAGTTTTTCCGTATATTTTTGCGTAACTATTTTTATTGCCTTTATATATAGTACTATTATATATACTTAAATATATAATAAATATATAATTATTATATATTATAAGACTTAATACTATTTATGTATTGAATATATTACAAAAAAATGCTATAATA
>JAHHTR010000018.1 GCA_020024515.1 Angelakisella sp. | reverse complement strand
TATTCTTTTTGTTACGATTATTAATAAAAAGTATTGAATTTTTATTATAAAAATTATATAATGGATTGGTATAGATATGAATTATTGAAGAAAAAACACATTTGAAAGGAAATTTGTGAAATGACAGAGACAACCAGAAAAATTGATGAAGTATTAAAAACAGGGATTAAAACGATAGGTATTATGACAGGTGGCGGTGATTGCCCTGGTCTTAATGCAGTTATTCGCTCCGTAGTAATGATGGCTAAAAAATATGGTGTAAAAGTAAAAGGTATTCCTTATGGCTATCGTGGTATGTTTTTGGGTGAAAAATGTTATATAGACCTAGATGTAAAAGATGTAGATGACATAATAGAAAAAGGCGGCACAATACTACACAGCTCAAATAAAGATAATTTATTTAAATATCCACGTCGTGATAAAAACGGTCTTATGCACAACGAAGACGGTAGCTTGATTTATGATGATTTTTCACATCAAGCACTTGAAAATGTTCAAAAAGCCGGTATAGATGCACTTATTATTGTTGGTGGTGACGGTACACTTACATCAGGACGTGACTATTCACGTATGGGTATGCCGGTAGTTGGTGTTCCAAAGACAATAGACAACGATTTGCGTTCAACAGAAGTTACATTTGGTTTTGATACAGCTGTTACAAGATGTTGCGACGCTATATCAAGCATACGTACAACAGGTGAGGCACACAGCCGCGTAATGCTTGTGGAAGTAATGGGAAGAAACGCAGGACATATTGCACTTCATACAGCTATTGCATCATCAGCTGATATGGTTCTTATATCTGAAATACCTTATGACAGCGAACAAATAGTAAAAGATACAAGAGCTATTCTTGAAAGAAAAGGTAGTGCTATTATAGTAGTTTCAGAGGGTGTACATGCACCTGTACAAGGCAGCCATAAAAACAAAATAGTAGAAGGCTCTCCTGATGCTGTTCGTTTTGGTGGAATAGCTAATGTAATAAGTGATTATCTTGAAAATGAACTTAATAGTGAACGTGACGAAAACGGTTATACAATAAATGATGTAATAATAGATGTAGAGTGCCGTGCAACAAATCTTGGCTATATACAACGTGGCGGTGTTCCAACAGCAAATGACCGTATACTAAGTACACGTTTTGGTGCATTTGCCGTAAAAGTTTTGATGGAAGATCTTGTTCCTGATGCAAACGGTAATTTTGGTAAAATGGTTTCTATGCAAAACAATAGCTTGACAGCAGTTGAGCTGGAAGATGTTATCAACAGTGCAACAATGATTGGTAACCAACGTAGAGTAGATTCTGATGGTGAGTTGGTTGAGCTTGCTCGCAATATGGGTATATCTTTTGGTGATGTAAGATAATACTTATTAAAAATTAGAATATTACTATATCAAACTGTGTTTTTCTGATTAAAGAAGAGGCACAGTTTTATTTTTTAAACAAAATTTTACATAAAAATTCTAAAATTTTCTAAAATTCTACAAATATATCAAGTTTTTTTGAATAAATATTTACTTAAATGGGTTTTTATTATACAATGTATTGGAAGTTATAATAAACATAACTGTTAATTGATATTTTTTGTAAAAAATAATTAATTGTTCATAAAACAAAATTTATAATTAATGCAAAAAGGAGAGGTTATGGTTAATAAAAAAATATTTTATAGATGTATGTCATTATTGGTGGCAGTTACTATGATATTGCAAGTAAATACGATTACTTCATCAGCTACGGAATTTTCAAATGATGACAGTGAAAATATTTATGGTGGAAGTTCGTTTGGTAACAGACCGACGGTATATGGTGAGAGTTCAACGTTTTGGGAAGAAGATGTATTGCCTAGCGGTAATATAGTAACCAGATATATAAATAAAGAGGAAGGCAACAAAAAGAGAACTATTCATTGGGTAAATGGTGTAAAACCACCGAAAATGGGTGGAGAGGATCCTGATTTTGTAACAAAGATTGAAACCCAAGGAGGAATGACATATATTAATTATACAGCGCCATACCATGAAAACCGAGGTTGGTATGATTCAAATAAATTTTTTAATGGGGATCAAAATTTATGTTTTGTAGCGGCGGCAGCCAATTCATTACAATGGTGGATGAATATAAACAGTAATAATATTGAGAGGTATTTAAATGTAAATCAGCAATATCCTCAAGACAAAAAAGAGTATATTGAACAAGTATTAAATAAAAAAGATATTAATCAATCTAATAGTCCCATATATGATAAATATTTTAATATATTTAAGAACAGAAAAGACGGTTATTGGTCGGATTTATTGATAGGACATTTTATTAATGGTTATCCTATGAATGAAAAAGGCGGTACTATTGATCCTGATTTTCACGGTAAAGATTTATTGGAAAAAGGACCACATTATGCGGGCGGTTACTTTTTTGATATATTCAAGGAAAAAACGTTGGCATATAGGTATATAATAAATTCATATCGTGAAATGAAAGATATTTTGAAAAAAATTGATAGCGGTAGTATAGTAATGCTGAGTTATAGATTGTCACCTGCGATTTCTCACGTTGTCACTCTTTGGGGAGTGGAATATGATGAAAAAGAAAATCCTGTTGCTGTATACTATACAGATTCCGATGATGAAAATGAAGTTGATGTGGGTATGAGAAGGTATAAGCTTATTGATAAAGGAGGTAAGCCATATATTACAACAGAGGAAACTGGAAAACTGGCAGGCTCTTTGGTAGAAACTTTGATTACTTTGTCTTCGGGAAGTGAAAAAGCGTGGGAAGATAGTTCTAATGTGAAAGAACTTGAACTTGAATGGCAAGATGAGTTAATATATAACGGCACATCACAAAAACCTACCGTAAAAGCTAAGAATATAGCAAAAGGCGACGATATTCAACTTATTGTAACAGGTGAAGGAACAGATGCAGGCGAATATGAAGCAACAGTTACAATGAGCGGAAAATCTGCATATAAATATAGATTGCCAAAAGAAACTACAAGAAAATTTACTATAAAGAAAGCAAAGCCACAAGTAAATCTTGATATTGAAGTTAATTCAGATAAATCAATAATTTTTGATATTAATGTTAAAGGTATCAATGATATTGGATTGAATGGAACAGTGAAAATAAAAGATGGTGACATTGAAATCGCTAATATAGAGGTTAGAAATGGAGTTGCCAGTTTTGTATGGAAAAACCCTACTGTGACTACAAATAACTTTGTTGCTGAATTTACTCCGCTAAATATTGATGACAAAAATTATGATGTGTTTAACAGTGAAAGCAAAAATCCAGAGGAAACAAAAGTAGAGCAAAAAACATTATTTATCAGTGAAATTTCAGAGAAAAAATATGGTTATCCTGATTTTAAATTGGAAACAATCGGTGGTAGTGTATCAGGAAATGTTATTTATACAAGTGATAAACCCGATATTCTTTCTATAAATAATGATATGGCAACTATTCACAAAGTGGGGACAGTTACGATTACAGCAACATTGAAGGGTAATGATAAGTATAAAGATGCAGTTGCAAAATATGAATTAACTGTTAAAAAAGCAGATGCACCTATTCTTACTTTCCCAAAAGCAACTGCTATAAATTATGGTAAAAAATTATCTGAAAGTAAGCTTATTGGAGGTACAGTAGGCTTTGGTACTTTTGAATGGGAAGACAAAAACATTGTTCCAACTGTAAAAAACAGTGGTTATGCAGTAAAATTTGTTCCAAGTTATGAAACAACAGAAAACTATGAGCCAATCAGTGATTTGACAAAAATAGTTGAAATTGATGTAAACAGAGTTGATACAAATTTAAATTTAATTGCTGAACCAATACATAAAGATAATAAGATTAATATGAGCTTGTCACTATATGTTGAAAAATCAGGATTCGGTGAAATAGCAACAGGTAAAGTAAAATTTATTGATTGCACAGACGAACAAAGTACTGAGCTTGCGGAAGTTTTAGTAACAAATGGTGTAGCAACATTTATGTGGGAAAATTTGCCACAGCAAATATATTCTGTAAAAGCAATATACAGTGGTGATGATAATTATTCAGCAAAAACAACTTTGCCAATAGATATTGATATAAGAAAGAAACCACAGGAACATTTTGAATTTGAAAATGTTGGTAATAAAACTTATGGTGATAAAGAATTTAAACTTGTTGCAAGTGGCGGAACAGGTAATGGTAAAATAAGTTTTAACAGTAATAATCCTAATGTTATCAGTATTGTAGGAGATATTGCAACTATTCATAATGTTGGTGATGTGGTAATTACAGCTATAAAAAAAGGTAATGAAGAATATAATGATGCAGTATCAACTATTAATGTTACTGTAAATAAAAAATTACTTGTTATTAAAGCTGATGATAAAAAAATTGTTAAGGGTAGCACAATGCCAAAATTTACATATAGGGTAGATGGTTTGGTAAATGGTGATAAACTAACAGAAGAACCAAATATAAGTACAAATTTACAAGATACAAATATAGTCGGTAAACATATAATTTCTGTTACAGGCGCAAACTTTACAAATATTGAAAATTATAATGTTATATATCAAGATGGTATATTGCTTATTGTAAATGATAGTAAGCCTGATGGTGGTTCAGGTGGTGACAGTAGCAGTAAACCTGACACTTCAAGCAGTGAGAACAGTAGCAGTAAACCTGACAGTTCAAGTAGTGAGAACAGTAGTAGTAAACCTGACAGTTCAAGTAGTGAGAACAGTAGCAGTAGACCAAATTATAATGTAGACAATGATTATAATAATGGCAGTAGCAGTAATACATCAGTTAGTGAAAATGGTGGAATTATAAATAAATTTGTTGAAGATAAAAAATCTGAGCAAAGTTCAACAAGTACATCTACTGTTAAAAAGGAGCCATTGAAAGAAGAAAATATAAGTTCTGATAGTTCTGAAAGCGGAAGTGATGAAATATCAGAAAGCAGTATAAACAGTAACCCAACTGAAACCAAGCAAGAATATACTGAAAATACAAAGAAATCCGAAAAAGGAAAAAGCGCTACAATAGCAATAGCGACAATTATTGCAATAGGTTCTGTTTCGTTAGGTATTTTCTATTTGATTAAATTAAAAAAGTTTTAAAAATTCATAACTGATTAAAAAAGCTTTATCTCTGTAAATAATGGAGATAAAGCTTTTTATTGTTTACTAATCTTTTATCATTTTATATATGATTTTATTAAATCATAAGTTGATTTATTTATGGAATAGATGCCTGTATATGGAAGTTCCATAAAATATTTATTATTTTTTTCATATATAAAAAAAGTAGTTGTTCCGTTTGAAAGTACAATATCTATTCTTATATAATTACCTATCGGAACCTCACTAATGCTTTGGCTTCTGGTAGGTTTAGCAGAATTAAGTGCAGATAGCATATTTTTTATAATTTTTTTGTCAGAGTAATTTTTATTTTCATTATCAATTATTATTTCAATAGATTTAATATTGTTAATTTCAGGTAAAATAATAGGTTTTGCTTTTGGAAAAACATTATGTAAAAAAATTATACATAATAAAGCAAGAGAGATAATAATTACAAAAACAAAAGAAACTTTTTTCATTTTATACCTCCTTAAATAATTATTATTTCACAGTTTTCGTGTGTTTTTGATTTATTACAGACAATAAATTTTTTATATTTATTTTCGTAGCCGTTGTGTTTTACAGTATATACAAAAGAGTTATGTTCATATTTAAAATCATATATGTTGTATTCCCCGTTACGATAATTAAAGTCAGTGTAATTATCCTGATAGTGCGTATACTTTGCCGTATTACCATAGATATTCAATATCAGTGTATCAAGAGCTTTTTCTCCTACATATTCCATTTGTTCGTACATTGGCAAAATGGTTCCCTCTTTTACAAATATTGGGCAAACATCAAGCGGTGCTCTGTATGTAAAGTGTTTGTTGCCTGTGATTTTTTCGTTTGTCCAAAAATCATACCAGTTACCCTCTGGCAAATATACTGTCTTGTGTGTTGCTCCCTGCATAACCACAGGTGAAACAAGAATATTTTCGCCAAGCATAAATTGGTCATTACAGTTCTGTGCATTTATGTCATTTTCATATTCAAGTACCATAGCGCGTATAACAGGTAGTCCTGTCTTTTCTCCGATATAGAATAAATCGTAGATGTATGGCAAAAGTGAATATCTTAGATTTACATATTTGCGATAAATATCAATTATTTCTTTTTTGAATTTCCATGGTTCTTGATATTTTGTTCCAAGCGCTGAGTGATTGCGAAACAGTGGTGAGAAACAGCCAACTTGTACCCAACGTGCCATTAGTTCAGGTGTTGGATCATAGCTAAATCCACCAACATCTGTACCGACAAAGCTCATTCCGCTTAGTCCCAAATTACAAAGTTGCGGTATAGCCATTTGAAGATGTGCCCATATACTATGGTTATCGCCTGTCCATGCTGTTGAGTATTTTTGCGAGCCACTGTAACAAGCACGAGTAATAACAAAAGGACGTTTACCTGTTTCCTCTTTTAGATATTCGTACGTTGCCTTTGCCATATTATGTCCGTATACGTTGTGTATTTCTTTATGAGTTGTGTATCTGTCTTCATCACGAAATACAACATCATCAGGTAATGGACCGTTAAAACTTGCAGGTTCGTTCATATCATTCCATATACCTTGTACACCCATATCAAGAAGTGCTTTGTGATTTTTGCCCCACCATTTGCGAACGTCACTGTTGCCAAAATCAGGGTATACAGAGTCACCGGGCCATACAGCGTTTACATAAGTTACTCCGTCTTTGTCTGTTGCAAAGTATCTGTTTTTTAAGCCCTCATCATAGATACTGTAACCTTTATCTTTTTTTATACCCGGGTCAATAATTGTAACTATCTTTATACCTTGTTTTGCAAGTTTTTCGAGTTCCTCTTTTGGATTTGGGTGTCTTTCCTTGTCCCAAGTAAAGACTCTGTATCCGTCCATATAGTCAATATCCATGTGTATAACATCACAAGGTATTTTGTGTTCACGCATACTGTCTGCAATATAGCCGATATCTTTTTCGTCAATATAGCCCCATCTGCTTTGTTGATATCCCAGTGTCCAAAGTTGAGGAAGAGGTGTTGTTCCTGTAAGCAGTGTATAGCCTCCTATTATGTCTTTCATATTTTTACCATATATAAAGTAATAGTCTATTGCACCATTATTTGCGCCGAACATACAATATTCGTCACTGTTTTTACCCATATCAAAATATGTTTTGAATGTGTTATCAAAAAATATACCATAAACAGTATCTTTTTTCAGTGATATATAGAATGGTATTGATTTATACAAAGCTCTGTAACTGTCGACTTGAGGTGATGGATCATCGGTATTCCACATTATATAGTCATAGTGACGTTTGTTTAAAAAACCTGTTTTGTCGCCAAGTCCATAAAAACACTCATATGGCTCTAATTCTTTTGCAATATATAGCTCTTGTGTGTTTGAATCCTGTACGGAGTGTCCCTCGCCAATTAGTATTTCGGCTTGTTCCTGTCTCAGTTGTTCGGTTTGTGCAAGTGGCTTGCGGTAATCTTTTACAATAGATTTTCCGTTTTGGTCAAAAAAATCAACATAGAAATCACTCTCAACAATAGCTGTTATATTTTTTGTTTTTATAATAATTTTTCCGTCTTTTTGTTTACTTGTAAAATCATTAAAATCATCAAAAATTTTTTCTATTGCTTTCGAGTGTGAACCCTCATTCTTAGGGTCACAGTAAACTCTGATTATGTTTTCGTTTATGATTTGTAAAAATCCTGTGCCTTTTTCAAAGATTAAATTAATAATATTTTTTGAAATATTGTAATTTTTGATTTTTCCTATGTTATTCATAGTTGTTTGCTCCTTTAAATTTTTTTGTTAATCTCTCCTTTGAAACTTATTTTCAATCCTATTTAGATGTTATCAATATAAGTTATTGATGTCAATAGATAAATTGTTATATAAAACAAAAAAATATATTAAAAAGTACTTGACAAATGAGTGAATACTCAACTATAATATAAATACAGTTGAACAAATACTCAATTAATATAGGCTTATTGGAGGTGTAAATCTTGTCAAGAAATGAGTACACATGTGATTGTACGGTAATACACGAAAATATTTTGGCAGAAGTAAAAAAAGAAATGCTTTTAGAAGAACATTTCGATTTTGTTTCAAATTTTTTTAAAATAATGGGTGATGGTACACGTTTTCGAATACTTTGGGCACTTGATAAACACGAAATGTGCGTATGCGATATAGCAAATCTACTTAGTATGACAAAGTCGGCGGTATCACATCAACTTGCAACACTTCGCAAAACAAATTTGGTAAAATGCAGACGTGACGGTAAAACAGTTTATTATTCATTGAGTGACGACCATGTAAAAACAATGCTTGAAGCAGGCGTTTCACATATACATTAAAGGTAACACCACACAATTAATATATCAATTTAGATAGTGTGATATTACCTAAAATTTACAAACAAAATATTATTAATATATGAAAGGAATTAATTATTATGAAAAAAACATTTAGACTTGCAGGACTTGATTGTGCAAACTGTGCAAACAAAATGGAGAAAAAAATATTAACACTTGATGGCGTAAATGAGATTGCTATAAACTTTATGACAACAAAAATGATTGTAGAATATGATGAGGCAAAAGAAACAGCAGTAATGGAAAATATTGCAAATATAATACATAGTATAGACAGCAATGTGGAAATAAAAAGAGGCTGATTATTAAAGGAAAATTGGTACACTAATGAAGAAAAATTTATACAAGATAATAATAAGTGCTGTTCTTTTTGGTAGTGGTGTAATTTGTGAACATATGCTTTCGAGTCCTGTTATTTCGGCAATATTGTTCTTTGTGGCTTATATACTTGTAGGATACGAAGTGTTGATAAGCGCTGTAAAGAATATATTAAGAGGTAAAGTTTTTGATGAGAATTTTTTGATGGCATTGGCAACAGTAGGAGCTGTTATAATAGGACACTATTCAGAAGCAGTAGGCGTAATGCTTTTCTACCAAGTAGGTGAGTTTTTTCAAAGTTATGCTGTCAATAAATCCAGAAAGTCTATAAGCACATTAATGGATATACGCCCTGATTTTGCAAATGTGGTTGAGGGTGATACAGTAACAAAAAAAGACCCTTATGACGTAAATATCGGAGATATAATAATAGTAAAAGCAGGCGAAAAAATACCTCTTGACGGAATAGTTGTAGAGGGAACATCAACACTCGATACTTCGGCTCTGACAGGCGAATCTGTTCCACGGGAGATAGAAAAAGACAGTGAAGTATTGAGTGGGTCAGTAAATATTAATGGTTTAATTAAAATACAGGTTACAAAAGAATTTGAGGAATCAACAGTCAGCAAAATACTTGATTTAGTGGAAAATGCAACTAACAAAAAATCAAAGTCCGAGAATTTTATAAGTAAATTTGCACTTGTATATACACCGATAGTTGTTATTTTAGCTCTTATTATAGCGATTATTCCACCGCTGTTTAATGATTTTAATTTTACGGTTTGGGTATATCGTGCATTTACATTTTTGGTTGTTTCTTGTCCTTGTGCTTTGGTTATTTCTATACCACTGTCGTTCTTTGGCGGTATTGGTGGTTCATCAAAAGGGGGTGTACTTGTAAAGGGCAGTAACTATCTTGAAGCATTAGCAAAAGCCGACACCGTTGTATTTGATAAGACAGGTACACTGACCGAGGGTGTATTTAAAGTACAAAATATATTTTCGGTAGACGGAAATACTGAAAAAGTACTTGAATATGCCTCTTATGCAGAAAATTATTCAAATCACCCGATAGCTCTTTCAATAAAAAACGAATATGGAAAAGAAATAGATGTTAAGAAACTGGGAAATCCGGAGGAAACAGCAGGCTATGGTATCAAAGTTCGTATAGAAAACAAGGAAGTTTTATGCGGTAACATTAAATTAATGCAAAGTGAAAACATATATGTAGAAGATACACAAGAAGTTGGTACAGTTGTCTATGTGGCTGTTGACGGAAAGTTTATAGGCTATATAATAATTGCAGATGTTATTAAACAAGAGGCAAAAGCTGCTATAACAGAACTTAAAAAATGCGGAATAAAAAAGATTGTAATGCTGACAGGAGACAGCAGCAGTGTCGCAGAAAATGTATCAAAAGAACTAAATATTGACAAAGTATATTCTCAACTACTGCCAACGGATAAAGTTGAAAAGTTGGAGAATATATTGGAAAATAAAAAAGGAAATGTTGTATTTGTCGGTGATGGTGTGAATGATGCGCCTGTGCTTGCCCGTGCCGATATTGGTATTGCTATGGGTGGTGTAGGCTCTGATGCGGCTATTGAGGCTGCGGATATTGTGCTAATGACTGATGAAGTATCAAATATAGCGACAGCAATTAAGATTTCAAGAAAAACATTGACGATAGTTAAAGAAAATATTATATTTGCTTTGGGTGTCAAGATTTTGATTTTGCTTTTGACAGCATTTGGATATACATCTATGTGGCTGGCTATTTTCGGTGATGTTGGTGTATCGGTAATAGCTATATTAAATGCTTTGCGTGCATTGAATATAAAAAAATAAATATATAATATAAAAAACTGTATTTCTTAAACTTATAGGAAATACAGTTTTTTGAGTTGTTGTAAGATTAAATATTTAAAAGTTTTTAAGTGTTTCTTTTGGGTGGGCTTTTAATAGATTTATAATTATAATAATACAGTTTTATTGTTGTCTTTATCGAATATCATTACTTCACCGTAACCTATACATTCTTCTACTTTAAACATATTCATTTTATCTCTGCTCTCTCGTGCAAAAATAATTCTGTAATTGTTATCTTCGGTTTCTATTTTAAGAGCCTCAGCAACTTTATCTGTAACAGTAAAGTTTTTGTTTGTCGGTAGAATTGGTGTAAGTTTTGTTACTTTTGCATTTGCGTTTTTGCCTATACACATAACTGTCAGCATTGAACCACCATCTGTTTGCTCACATTCTATATCAAGTGAAATGTTTTTCTCAATTTGGTTGTAGTGACGTGATATAGCAGAAGGTTTGATTTTTAGATTGTTGCTGGAAAGAGAAGTAAGAACAGCCGTTGTGTTTTTGCCTTTGTATAGTACACTGTTATCTGTAAGTTTTGTTAAATCGATTCCGTCAAAATGGAAGTGTTGTGTAAATGTGTGTTTTCCTGTACCGTAAAAACTATCATAGATTACAACAATGTTTGGCTTAATAAATATAACATCTCGGCGTGAAATAATATTTTTAGATATATAACCAAGGTGTGAACCATAGACATAGGCATATTCTTCATTTTCAAAAACATGTCCTCGTAGTGTTTTTGCTATTTTGCCAAAGTCCCAGCTTGCAACACAGTCTGTAAAGCTTTCGTTATCCATTGTAACACAGTTATGAGCTTGCGGAAGTTTTAGCAGTATTCTGTCATCTTTATTTACATAAGTATATCTGCCACTGTCAACAAGTATATCTTCACCGTCAGCATAGTACATAATGCCCAGTGTATCTGCATGTCCATGACCACTGCCTATTGTACCGCATCTGAAATTTAACCATGCAGAGTTTTCGTCTTTGCTTGAACGGAAATAGTAGTTTCCGCTTTCTTCCAAAGACAGATTTAATAGGTCTTGTTCTCCTATTTCTATATTGTTATATTCTTTTATTGCGGAATAACCAAGTTTAAATAATGTGTCTATATCCATACTGCTGTATGCGTATGCTTTGATTTTAGGAGATTTAAATATCCATGCCGCATAAGTTAGAATATCACGTAAATCTGTGTCATCACTGTCGCTTTGCATAGGTTGGTGATGGTTTGGTTTTGACCACTTGCAGTTTGCTATGCACATTTTATAAACTTGCTCTTTCATATATTTGGTTATTGGCATATTGTTTTGTTCAAGTAAATGCATTAATTCAAGATATGACCATAAAACTTCGTTGTGGTACATAGGTGATTGTTCCCAATGAACACCGTCGGGCAGTATTTGACGGTTAAGAAAATAGTTCATTCGGTCAAGAAGAACTTTCAGTCTTTCGCTATAATCCATACTATATCTGTTTTGTAGATATATGGCTGTGTGTATGCCACCGTTATTTAGGATTACACCCCAGTTACTTTGCTGGTGAAAGTCATTGTCTGTATCATATAAATAATCACTGTGGAAAATTAAACTTTCTTTAACTTTTTCCAAGAAGTCTTGTGGGAGAGCAGTTTTTTCTTCGATAAGTTCCATACAAAGTATCCATACAACAGCACGTATACCTGTATCGATAGTTCTCCATGAGTGGCAGTTTGGAGAAGTGTCAAATTTGCAGTTATCTATAAAGTCTGTTACTATTCTTATAAAGCAATCATAGTATTTTGTGTCACCTGTTAAAATATATGCGTATGTAACATCATATAAATATGATTGTCTTGCAAGCATTACCGGCCATTCAAGGTCATCTCGCGGGATATAGTCCCAGCCTATTTTATCTTGAAAAGTAACAGGAAAGTTACTTGCTTCCATATCCCAACGGCGAGAAAATATAAAAGTATTATTTACTATTTCATCAGCTTTTTTGATAATTGTATTTATATCATCATTGGCATAGTGGGTTTTGCAATATTCGGCAATTTCATTGACATTATATATTTTTTTATTTGACATATAGTAAACCTCCTGTTTTGTATACAAAATTTTTGTAACTTCATTATAGCACAAAATGATATTATGTAAACTGTCTATTTACAAGTATGTAATTTGTGTACAATATTATTTTTATTTTTATACAAATGTCATAAAAATAATTTTAAAGCAAATATTTTGATTAAATAATAAAATAATTTGTAAATAAATTGTTAAACCCATTGACATAATGAAAAAATATTGTACAATAATAATCGTTAGCACTCGTGGTATTAGAGTGCTAATAAAATAAGGAGGTAATAGAGTGGACATAGATGATAGGAAACTGAAAATTCTTGCAGCTATTACAAAAACCTATCTTGATACAGGCGAACCGGTTGGTTCAAAGTATGTTGCACAACTTTTGGACGGAGTAGTTTCACCGGCAACAATACGTAATGATATGGCAGTACTGTACGATATGGGACTACTTGAACAACCTCACACTTCTGCCGGACGTATTCCATCACATTTGGGACTTCGCCTATATATTGATAAACTGATGATTTCTCAGCCACTGAATGTAGGTGAACGAAACGAAATAGAGGCGTTGTTTAATAAACGTGCTCCTGATCCGGATAAATTATTGGAAGACTCCGCAAAGGTTCTGGCAGAACTTACAGGCTGTGCGGCTATCTCGACAACGTTCTATAAGCAAAGTGCTTATGTAAAAAAAATAGAGCTTATACATGCAACATCACGAACAGTTGTTATATTACTTATAGCGTCTAACGGAATGATAAAAAATAAAGTTTGCAGAGTTGATTTTTTATTAAATCAAAAAATAATAGATTTTTTTACAAGCTTTGCCAATAGCAGAATAACAGGAAGAAGCATAAATGAAATAACAAAAGAATACATTAATTCAATGGCACTTACACTGGGTGAATATACAGATATATTTGCACCGCTACTGACAGCAATATATGAAATTTGCCGAGAGGCAAGCGAAGGCAAGATGTATTCCAGTGGCGAGAGTAATTTGCTTGAATATGAAGAACTTCGTTCGGTAGCAAACAAACTCTTTAAGTCGATACATTCAAAAGAAGGTATGCTGTCGCTAATGGAAAATAGTGGTGAAGATGTAAAAGTATCAATAGGCAGTGAGATAAAAAATCCTGAGTTTAATGATTCAAGCGTACTTATTTCACGATACCAAATCGGTGATGACAGCTTTGGAATAATCGGGCTGGTTGGTCCTGTAAGAATGGATTATGCAAAATTAATTCCACATCTTCAATATTTTTCGGATATGTTGGGAAAACTTATAAATGATACATTACAAGATGAGGACTAAAATTTGAAAGGAGCTGAATTTTTTGTCAAAAGAAAATACAAAAAAATTGGAGCAAGAAGGAAAGCAAGATGAGGTTAATGAAAAGGTAACAGAAAACGAAAGCAAAGAAAATGAACAAATAATAGAAGAAACAAAACTTCTTTCAAAAGAAGAACAAATGCAAAATGAACTTGATGAGGTAAATTCAAGATATTTGAGACTGATGGCAGAGTTTGATAATTACAGAAAGAGAACACAAAAAGAAAAACTTTCAACATATAAAGATGCTGAGGGTGATACACTTATAAAAATTCTACCACTTCTTGATAACTTTGAAAGAGCTTTGATAGCTCCATGCAATGACCCTGAGTATTTAAAAGGGATACAGATGATTTATGATAATATGTTGGAAACTTTTAAATCTATGGGTGTACAAGAATTCGGCGAAGTCGGAGATGAATTTAACGCAGAATATCACAATGCGGTAATGCACATAGACGATGAAAATTTTGGTAAAAATGTAGTATCACAAGTACTTCAAAAAGGATATAAGCTGGGAGACAAGGTGCTAAGATTTGCAATGGTTCAAACAGCAAACTGATAAATGTGTCAGTAACGGAAGTAAAATCCGTTTTAATACACAAAATAAATAAAATAAACAATTAATTTAAAAGGAGATAATATATTATGGGTAAAATTATAGGTATAGATCTAGGTACAACAAACTCTTGTGTAGCTGTTCTGGAAGGCGGCGAGTCAGTTATAATTCCAAATCCGGAAGGTGGCAGAACAACACCGTCTGTTGTTGCATTTAAAGATTCAGAAAGAATGGTTGGTCAAATAGCAAAACGTCAAGCTGTTACTAACCCTGAAAAAACAGTTGCATCAATCAAACGTCACATGGGTACAGACTACAAAGTTGATATCGACGGCAAGAAATATACACCACAAGAAATTTCTGCAATGATTTTGCAAAAATTAAAAAGCGATGCTGAGGCATATCTTGGCGAAACAGTAACAGAGGCTGTTATTACAGTTCCTGCTTACTTCTCAGATGCACAAAGACAAGCTACAAAAGACGCAGGTAAAATAGCAGGTCTTGACGTAAAGAGAATTATCAACGAGCCAACAGCTGCTGCTCTTGCTTATGGTATTGATAAAGAAAATGACCAAAAAGTTATGGTTTATGACCTTGGCGGTGGTACATTCGATGTATCTATCATAGAAATGGGCGACGGCGTACAAGAAGTTTTAGCAACAGCAGGTAATAACCGTCTTGGCGGTGATGACTTTGACGAAAGACTGCTGCAATATATGCTAGATGACTTCAAAGCAAAGAACGGTATGGATCTAAGAAATGACAAAATGGCACTACAAAGACTACGTGAGGCTGCTGAAAAAGCTAAATGCGACCTTTCAGGTGTTACAAGCACAATGGTAAATCTACCATACATCACAGCTGATGCATCAGGTCCAAAACACTTTGAAATGACAATCACACGTGCAAAATTTAATGAATTGACAGCTGATCTTGTAGAAGCTACAATGGAACCGGTACGTCGTGCACTGTCAGACTCAGGACTAAGCGTAGGTGAAATTAACAAAGTTCTTCTAGTTGGTGGATCAACACGTATTCCTGCTGTTCAAGATGCAGTTAAAGCATTTATCGGTAAAGAGCCATTCAAAGGTATTAACCCTGATGAATGTGTTGCTTCAGGTGCTGCTATTCAAGGTGGTGTACTTGCAGGTGATGTTAAAGGTCTTCTACTTCTTGACGTAACTCCACTATCACTTGGTGTTGAAACACTTGGTGGTGTTATGACAAAGATTATCGACAGAAATACAACAATACCAACAAAAAAGAGCCAAATATTCACAACACCGGCAGATAACCAAACAACAGTTGAAATTCACATTTTACAAGGTGAACGTGAAATGGCTGCTGATAACAAATCTCTTGGTAACTTCCAACTGGTAGGCATTCCTGCTGCTCCACGCGGTAAGCCACAAATCGAAGTAACATTTGATATAGATGCTAACGGTATAGTACACGTATCAGCAAAAGATCTAGATTCAGGTAAAGAGACAAGTATTACAATTACTTCTTCAACAAATATGAGCAAAGACGATGTAGAAAAAGCTGTTAAAGAAGCTGAACGTTTTGCAGAGGAAGATAAAAAACGTCGTGAGTCAATAGACCTACGCAACAATGCTGACCAATTAATATTCAATGTTGAAAAAACAATGAACGAAATGGGTGACAAACTTCCACAAAACGACAAAGATGAGATAAACAACACAATAGGCGGACTAAAAACAGCTCTACAAGGAAATGACGAAAAAGCTATAAGAGATGCTATGGACGCTGTACAACAAAAATTTGCAGCAATGGCACAAGCTGCACAGGCAGCCGGAGTACAAGCAGGCGCACAAAATGTTGACCCAAGTGGTTTCAGCGGCGCAACAAGTAATAAACCAAATGATGACAATGTTGTTGACGCAGATTTTAAAGATGTTGACAATAACTGATAAAAATAGTTGAATATAAGTGGTTGATTCTGCGAACCTTGCAATAGATAGTAAAATATTTGTTGCAAGGTTTGACGAGTAAATAGACAAGTTGCCTCCCTTGTGGAATATAGGAGGTATTAGAAAGAGAATACTTAAAATATATACTGTGAGGGTGATGAAATGGCAGATAAAAGAGATTATTATGAAGTACTGGGCGTTAAAAAAGGGTGTAGTGATGATGAGCTAAAAAAAGCATATCGTAGAGAAGCTAAAAAATATCACCCTGATTTAAATCCAAATGATAAAGAGGCAGAGGCTAAGTTTAAGGAAGTAAACGAGGCTTATGAAGTTTTATCCGATAAAGATAAACGTGCAAGATATGACCAATTTGGACACACAGGCGTAGACCCCAATTTCGGTGCCGGTGGCGGCGGTTTCGGCGGCTTTGGAGATATAGGCGACTTGTTTGGTGATTTATTTGGTGGCGGTTTCGGTTTTGGCGGCAGCAGTCGTACACGTGACCCAAATGCGCCTGTAAAAGGTAATGATGTAGCTACAAATATTACAATTTCGTTTATGGAGGCTGTAAAGGGCTGTACAAAGACAGTTAATATTCAGCATTTAGAAGTATGTAGTGAATGTAAAGGTAGCGGTTCACAAAATAACAGTCACCCACAAACTTGTCCAAACTGTAACGGTACAGGTCAAGTACGTACAGTTCGTTCTATACCGGGACTTGGAAATATACAAACGTCAAGCACTTGTCCACGTTGTGGCGGAAAAGGCAGAGTTATAACAGATCCATGTAAAAAATGTGATGGTAAGGGAAGAGTACGTGTAAGAAAAGCTATCGAGGTAAATATACCTGCGGGTATTAATGATGATCAAGCAATACTTGTACGTGGTCAGGGTGATGCAGGTGTGAATAATGGCCCTACCGGTGATTTAAGAGTAGGAGTTTCTGTTCGTCCCGATCCTATGTTTGAGAGAGACGGATTTGATATATGGTGCGAAATACCAATAACATATTCACAGGCTGTACTTGGTGATGAAATAGTAGTGCCTACTGTTGATGGAAAAGTTTCATACACAATACCGGAAGGTACACAAAACGGTACGGTATTCAGATTACGTGATAAAGGTGTAACAATACTTAACGGACGTGGTCGTGGTGACCAATATGTAAAAGTTTTTGTAGAGATACCGAAATCGCTTACAAAAGTGCAAAAAGAAAAATTGCAAGAATTTGAAGCAAGTTTGACAAACAAAAATTATAATAAGAGACAAGGCTTTTTGGATAGACTAAAAGGTATGTTTGATAAATAAAAATATAAAAAATAATAAATATATTAGAACTGTCACTATTTTAGAAGTAGTGGCAGTTTTTTTACCTCTTACACCTAAAAATTAACCTATTACCTAAATTTTATTTACAAATAAATATAAAGAAGTATAATAAAATCACAGAGAGGGTGAGGCCAAGAAAATGAGGGTGACTATTGATATTAACCCAAACATAGAGGAAGATGAAGTTATTATAAGACAGCGAACAGCAAGTGAAAACAATGAACTTGTACAAAAAATAATGTCTGTTATTAATGAAAAAAACAGTACAATAGTTGTTTATAAAAAAGATACAGAATATTTTGTCGATATAAAGAATATATTGTTTTTTGAAAGTGATGCGAACTTTTTGCAAGTACATGCAAAAGATGATTTATATGTGTGTAAATATAAGCTATACGAAATAGAAGCTATTATGCCGAAAAATTTTGTGCGAATATCGAAATCCACAATTTTAAATATTGACTATGTAATGTCGATAGAGAGAAATTTAACTTCGTCAAGTTTGGTTGAGTTGATGGATACATATAAAAAAGTATATGTGTCCAGGGCATATTATAAAGATTTAAAACAAAAAATAATTGAAAGAAGGATAATCAGATGAAAAAACGAAAAATAGGAACAGTTTTATGGGGAATATTTTTTATACTCAGCGCAGTATTTATGGTAGTTGCAAAATTGGGATATTTACAGGAGTTTAATATTTTTTCGATAATGCTTGGAGTAATTTGTGTTGGGGTTGCAATTAATGGACTTATCAAATTATCGTTTGCGGAAGTATTTTTCCCTCTGTCGATTATAGCAATAATATTTGATAAAAAATTGGGACTTGAAAGTTTATCAACATGGACAATTTTGCTTGCGGCTCTATTTTTGACAATAGGTTTCGAAATGATATTTGGCGCAATAAAAAAAAATCGATATAAAAACAAATTCAAAGCAAATATAAATATTAATAGCAATATCAAACCGAGTTTTGTTGATAACTTCGCAAACGAAATAAATGTATCAATGGGTGCAACATCAAAGTACTATATTTCAGAAGAATTTGTTAAAGGTATGATTAATGCATCATTTTCAGGTGTGAAAGTTTATTTTGAAGGCGAAAACTTAAAAGAAAAGACAGCGACTATATATATCAATACTTTATTTAGCGGTGTAGAGATATATGTACCAAGGGGCTGGAATATTGTAGATAAAACAAAGACAATTATGGGTGGAATAAATATTCATAATGGGATAGCTGGTAATGAAATAGGTGAAAATACACTGTATATAGAAGGTAATGTAACTTTTGGCGGTTGCGAGATTAGAAGACTGTAAGATATTGTTTTAAAAGAAGTGTACATTAAATATTAATAAAAGCATAGAAAACAGGTTCTTCTCCATATACTCAAAAAAGGAGAAAAACCTGTTTTTTTAATTAAATATTAATTTACTATGTTTGTTAATGGAACATATTAGCAACCACAGTTGTTGTCACAACCATAGTTTGTTGATTGCATATTTCCACAACCACAACCGTTATTGTAGCCACAACCGCCACAGCCACAACCGCCACAGTTGCCCCAGCCACATACAAAGAACAATACGATGATGATTATTAGTAATGTTGATTCGTCAATACCACCGAATAAGCCTCTGTTGCAAGGATTACAATTACAATTACACATAATAGAAAACCTCCGAAAAAATAATTTTTTTATTGTAAAAAGCAATATGTATTTGCTTTTTTACCTAAGTGTTATTATGTCTTATACTATGTATGAGTATAGAAATGTGTTACACTTTTTTGAAAAAATTTTTGCGTAAAAAATATTTATTGTCTTAAAGTCAAAAAAACAGGGCAATAATAATATTGAACATACAAAAATTAATAAAAAAGCATAATTATACAGCAAAATAAAATATAAATGTAATAAGTATATTTATTTGTTGTAATCAACAGAAACGGAGGCGCTATGTTTAGATTTCAGGGGTTTACACTGAGAGCGGTGTATGCCATTAATAATGCAATAGATATTGCCGAAAAGGGCGGTTATAGTGAAATAACATCTCTACACTTATTATATGGGATATTTAATACAACAGGGGCTTTGGGTGCCGGAATACTTAAAAAGTACAATGTAACCGCACAAGAGTTAGAATTTGAACTTACGACAAAGTTTAAAAGGACAATAGAACATAAACTGTCTCCCGAAAATTTTTCGGATAATGTAAAGAGTATTTTGGAGCAATCAAAAGTGGAAAGTAGGAACATGGGTTTGGTGCTTTCAGGGACAGAGCACCTTATGTTATCTATGCTTGCAAAAATAACATGCAGTGCCTTTGTTTTTTTGATAAGACACAATATATCACGACAAACGATATTTAATGAGCTTTGTTCAGAAGATGTTCATTACAGCTTGCCTAATAGACGTACTGATAAAATTGATATAAAAAGTGAAGGATGTGGGAAAATGCCAAAAAATACATCGGTTAGATGTGAAATACTTGATAAATATGGCAGAGATTTGACAGCAAAGGCTGAGAGCGGACAGCTTGACCCTGTATTTTGCAGAGATGATGAGACAGATAGGGTAATAGAGATATTACTTAGACGAAACAAAAATAATCCTTGTTTGATAGGCGATGCTGGTGTTGGAAAGACAGCCATTGTTGAAGGATTGGCACAAAGAATAGTCAACGGAAATGTACCGACAGCACTGAAAAATACCAGACTTGTTGCAATAGATATTACACTTTTGCTTTCTGGAACAAGATATAGGGGAGACTTTGAAGAAAGAATGCACAAAATGCTCGAAGAAGTGGAGCGAATGGGTAATATTATTTTGTTTATTGATGAGATACATTTAATAGTATCAGCGGGAAAAGCGGAGGGAATATCCACAGATGCGGCAAATATATTAAAACCGCAACTTGCACGTGGCACAATAAAAATAATAGGTGCAACAACCACAAAAGAATATAAGATGTCACTGCAAAATGACAGTGCTTTGCAAAGACGTTTTCAAAATGTTGTTGTGGAAGAACTTTCCAAAGAAAGGACTATAGATGTTTTAAAGGCTATTCGTCCAAAATATGAGGCTTTTCATAAACTTAAAATAAGTGATGAGGCACTAGTATCTGCAGTAAATTTGTCGGTTACTTTTGATACGGGAAGAAGGCTCCCTGATAAAGCTATTGATTTAATTGATGAGGCGGCAGCATATAAAAATATATATAAAGAAACAAAAGAAAGAGAAAATTTATTGACACAGTGGAAATATCATTCGATAATAAAAGCTCCCTGTGTTGAAAAAGATGATATTATAACAGCACTTTCAAAATGTACAGGTATAAGTATAGAGAAAATAAAAAGCTCCGAAAATATAGGATTTGCGGAGCTTGAAAAAGAACTTAACAAAAGAATAATAGGACAAAACTATGCTGTTTCGAAAGTGGCGGCGGCAATCAGCAGAAATCGCGCAGGTATAAAGTCTAAGACAAGACCTGTGGCGAGCTTTATTTTTGCCGGTACACCCGGCATAGGTAAAACCTATCTGTGTCAAGAACTTGCAAATGTGCTATTTGGTACAAAATCTTCGCTCATAAAACTTGACATGTCGGAATATTCGGAAAGTTACAGTGTTAGCAGATTGATAGGAACTTCTCCCGGATACCAAGGTTATGAAAAAGGTGGGGAGCTTACAGACAAAATACAAGAAAAACCATATAGCATAGTGCTTTTTGATGAGATAGAAAAGGCACATCCGCAAGTTTTAAATTTATTACTTCAAATACTTGATGAAGGTTGTTTGACAGATGGCAGTGGCAGACAAACTTCTTTTAAGGACGCAATAGTAATATTAACAACAAACGGAAGTGTATCATCTTGCAATATGGGATTTTTGTCCGACAAGACAGCTTTTGAAAGAGATATGAAAAATTCACTTAAACAGCTGTTCCGTCCCGAACTTTTAAACAGAGTTGATGAAATAATAGTCTTTAAAAATTTGACAGGAGAAGAACTTATTAAGATTACTGAAAAAGAACTTGATAAACTTGTAGCTAGACTGAGAGAAAGAGAAATTTATTTGTCGTATACAAATGATTTTCCAAAACATCTTGCGGCAGGGTGCAAAGAAAAGAGTAACGGTGCAAGACCAATAAGACGAACAGTTGAAACACGTGTAGAAAATATAATTGCAAAAGGCATACTTAACGGTGATATTACCAAAGGGGCAACACTTGAATGCAGAATGGGTACTGACAACAAGGTGGAGATACTGTGTGTATCAGGCAAAAAAAATACACAGAATATGGTATGTTGAAAATTATTAAAAACTCTGATTTGTTTAAAATACAAGTCAGAGTTTTTAATAAATAATGTGCTTTTAATTGACAATAGATATGCTTTATACTATAATGTAATACGGTTTTTATCAGAAATAAATCTGTATGGATACTTAATGAAAGGATAAGGTCAAAAGATTGAAAGATTTAAAAGAATTTATTGATAAGCGAAGAACCTTTGCAATTATATCTCACCCCGACGCAGGTAAAACAACATTGACAGAAAAATTCTTGCTATACGGTGGTGCAATAGCACTTGCAGGTACTGTAAAAGGAAAGAAAAACTCCCGCCACGCAGTTTCGGACTGGATGGAGATAGAAAAGCAGAGAGGTATTTCGGTAACATCATCAGTTATGCAGTTTAATTATGACGGATACTGCATAAATATTTTGGATACACCGGGACATCAGGACTTTTCTGAGGACACATACCGTACATTAATGGCAGCGGACAGTGCTGTAATGGTAATAGATGCTTCAAAAGGTGTTGAAAGACAGACAAGAAAACTTTTCAAAGTTTGTGTAATGCGTCACATTCCAATATTCACATTTATTAACAAAATGGATAGAGAGGCTCGTAATCCATTCGATTTGCTTGAAGAAATAGAAAATGAACTAGGTATAAAGACATATCCTATGAACTGGCCTATTGGTTGCGGTAAAGAGTTTAAGGGTGTTTATGACAGAGAGAAAAAACACATTATTTCATTTACAGCAAATAACGGACAACGTGAAGTTGAAAAACAAGAAGTTGACCTTGAAGATGAAAGCCTAAGCAATATAATAGGAGCTACACATTACGAGACACTTCGTGACGATATAGAGCTGCTTGATGGTGCAAGCTATGATTTTAACGAAGAAGAAGTAAATACAGGACTTTTGACACCTGTTTTTTTTGGTTCGGCACTTACAAACTTTGGTGTAGAGCCATTCTTGGAGCACTTTTTAAGAATGACACAGTCTCCTTTGCCACGAGTAAGCTGTGACGGAACAACAATAACTCCTACTGATGACATATTCTCTGCATTTGTATTTAAAATTCAAGCAAATATGAATAAGGCTCACCGAGACAGAATAGCATTTATGCGTATTTGCTCCGGTAAGTTTGAAAAAAATATGGAAGTATATCATGTGCAAGGCAACAAAAAACAGAGACTGAGTCAACCGCAACAAATGATGGCACAGGAACGTGAAGTTATAGAAGAAGCATATGCGGGAGATATCATAGGCGTATTTGACCCGGGTATATATTCAATAGGTGATACTATTTGCTCACCAAATGTAAAGATTATGTATGAGGGAATACCTACATTTGCCCCGGAATTTTTTGCACGAGTAAGACAAAAAGATACATTAAAGAGAAAACAGTTCGTCAAAGGTATAGAACAGATAGCACAAGAAGGCGCTATACAGATGTTTAAAGAGCCTTTTTCAGGTATGGAAGAAGTAATAGTCGGAGTTGTCGGTGTACTTCAATTTGAAGTTTTGGAATATAGACTGAAAAATGAATATAATGTTGAGATTATACGTGAGGACTTGCCCTTCCAATATATCCGTTGGATAGAAAACGAAGGACTTGATCCCAAAACACTTAATTTGAGTAGTAATACAAAGATAGTACAAGATTTTAAAAATAAGTTCTTGCTTCTTTTCTGCGACAGTTGGAGCATTAACTGGGCAATGGAAAGAAACGAAGGATTGGTTCTCTCTGATTTTTCTAAATAATTATCAATTAATATGTATTTTATACAAAATATAAGCTGTAAAATGATAAGATTAATTGACTTTTTATATTATAGGTAATATAATGTAATTTATGGGTTTATACATATTTTATGTAAAAGACATTATTATTTTTGGAGGATTAACAATGAAGAAAAGCAAAAAATGGCCCTTCTTTGTGCTGGCAATATTGATACTTGTTTCTTGCTATCTAGTGTTTTTTGGTATCAGTTATAAAACAGCAGACGGAGAGACAAAAGTAATTGTAAAAGGTGCTGATTCTATTCGTTGGGGTATTGATATCCGTGGTGGCGTTGATGCAACATTTACACCTGCAGATGGATACAAAGCTACATCGAAAGAAATGGACGCAGCACAATCTATTATTGAAGTAAGGCTTATAGCGCAGGGAATTACTGACTATGAAGTTTACAGTGATAAGGCAAATAATCGTATAATAGTACGTTTCCCATGGAAAGTCGGCGATACAACACTTAATGCGGAAAAAGCCATAAAAGAATTGGGAGACACAGCTCTTTTAACATTCCGTGAGAGAAAAGAAGGAGATGAAGGACTTATCCCTACTTTTGGCGGAAATGTTATTATAGAGGGTAAAGATCTTGTTAAAGCAGAACTGGCTTTCCAACCAAATCAGGCAACAGGCGCCCATGAACCGGTTGTATCATTTAAATTGACACCTGATGGTGCAAAGAAATTTAAAGAAGGTACAGAAAAAAATATAGGTAAAGATATATCTATATGGATGGACGAACAACTTATTTCTTTTCCACGAGTTAGCAGTGTAATTTCTGATGGTGAGGGTGTTATTCAAGGTAACTTTACACCTGAGAGTGCAAAGGCTCTTGCAGATAAGATAAATGGTGGTGCTTTACCATTTAAACTAGAAACAGGTAATTACAGCACAATTTCACCAACACTTGGTATGGACGCAAAAGACGCAATGGTAATGGCAGGTATAATTGCTTTTGTTCTTGTTTGTGCATATATGCTTATTCAATACAGACTACCAGGATTTATCGCTATTTTTGCATTAATTGGTCAGCTTGTATTTATGGTAGGAGCTGTTACAAAAATATTTCCGGCATACAATTCATTTACACTTACACTTCCGGGTATAGCAGGTATTATACTTGGTATTGGTATGGGTGTTGATGCTAACATTATTTCAGCAGAACGTATAAAAGAAGAAATAAGAGCAGGCAAAAGTATTGACGGTGCGGTTTCTCTTGGTTTTGAAAGAGCTTTGTCAGCAATACTTGACGGTAATGTGACAGTTATTATTGTTGCTGTTATACTAATGGGTGCTTTTGGCCCACCGGACAGCTTCTGCGTAAAAATATTCCAACCACTATTCTTTATGTTTGGTAAAGCAACAGCAGGTTCTATCTACTCATTTGGTTACACACTGCTAATGGGTGTTATTGCCAATATGATAGTAGGTGTATATGCTTCACGTGCTATGCTACGCGCAGCATCAAAACTAAAATGTTTCAGAAAAGAATGGATGTACGGAGGTAAGAAATAATGTTTGATTTTTATGGTAAAAGAAAGATATTTTTCTCTATTTCCGTTGGTTTGGTAGTAGCAACATTTTTGTTTGCAGCTATTTTCGGTGTACAACTTGATATTCAGTTCAAGGGTGGTTCACTGATGACATATACTTACGAGGACAATGTTGATTTTAATGTTGTTGAAAAAGAAATATCAACATTAATGGGAAAAATAAATGTAAATGTTCAACATGGTGAAAGTGCGGCAAGTGGTGTAAAAACTTTTACTGTTTCACTTGCACAAAAAGAGGGTCTTTCTCCTGATGACCAAATGAAAGTAAATGAAAAATTGGCTGAACTTTTCCCAAATTCAAAAATAGAAGTTCTGTCGGTAAACAATGTTGATGCAACAATTGGTGGAGAATTTCTTAAAAAATCTATAATAGCGGTACTTGTTGCGGCCGTTATAATGATTATATATATTGGTATCCGTTTCAGAAAAATAGGTGGTTGGTCAGCCGGTGTAATGGCGGTTTTGGCACTGTTCCACGATGTATTTATGGTATTTGCAATATTTGTATTTTTCAAAATACCGCTAAATGATAACTTTATAGCTGTAATCCTTACAATTTTGGGCTATTCACTAAATGATACTATTGTTATTTATGACCGTATTCGTGAAAACGAACGTAATATGAGCCGTAAGCTACCACTGGCAGAGATAGTTAATACATCAATTAATCAATCTTTGGGACGTGCTTTCGGTACAACATTCGCAACAACTCTTGCAATGGTAACAGTTGCTGTTGTAGCAGGACTATACGGTATATCATCAATAATCACATTTGCTATTCCAATGATAGCAGGTATTGTATCGGGTCTATATTCATCTGTTTGCATTACAGGTCCACTGTGGGTGGTTTGGGAAAATAAATTCCCATCAAAAAACAATGCAACAAGAGAAAAAAAATAAGAAAATAATGTTTTTTAAATATTAAAAAAAGAGCAGTGTAAAGTCTGTTTGTGGGCTTGGAGCACTGCTTTTTCTTGTAACTTTATTCTAATAATGTAGTAGTTAAAAATATACATTATGATTGGGATAAATTATTGCATAATAAATATTTTTAGAAAATTATCTGACGATTGTTATCTTTATATTTAGGTATTATAATATGGGGAGAGATATATGAAAATTAACAGTGAAGCAAAATTTACTACATTTGAGGCAGTAAGTATGATAGTTGGAAACAGCATAGGTACAGGTATTGTTGCTGTGCCGTTTTTGGCTATGAAAAACAGTATTTTTGATGTTATATGGATAGTTCTGTTATCATATTGCATTAATATTATTTTACACTTAATAATTGCAGAGCTTTCATATAATAACGGTGGTGCTCAACTCGTAAAGAGCTTTGAAAGTGAGCTGTTTACAGGTAAAACTAAACAGGTTTTCAGTTGGATATTCTTTTCGGTGTATGGAGTGGCAATAATGGTTGGTATCAGCGGTAATATTAACGGTGGTGCTGAAATATTGGTGGGTTGGTTTAATATTCCATTACATATAGCTCAAATTATATATTATTTAATAGCCGGTATAGTTGTCTTTATCGGTATGAAGGCAGTGGGTATTGCACAAAAATATGCGGTTGTTTTACTAATTGGAATTATGTTTGCTATGACAATAGGAACATTTACACAACCACTGAATACTATTCGCTCATCTCCATTCCACATCAATAATTTACTTGCACTGTATAGTATGATAGTTTTTTCTATGTCGGCAAATCAAGCTGTTATACAGGTTGTAAAGGGACTAAATGGAGATGTTAAAAAAATACGCAAGTCACTGTTTATAGGTTTTGGTATATCTTCGATATTTGTACTTGCAGTTACAATTACTGTTTTGTTGGGTGTAGATGCAGTTTCTATGGACAAAGAAATGGCATATTTGCAACTTGGCAAAAATATCGGTGTATGGGCTATGATTTTGGCAGGAATATTTTCATTGCTTGCTCTACTTACAACATTTTGGTCAAATACACTTAGCTTGCGAGATGTGGTTCATGAACAAATAGGGCTTAATAATAAGCTATCTTGGGTAATAGCAACTGTTCCGTGCTTGCTATTTTCCATATTCGGCGAAAACAGTTTTATTATTCTTACACGTATAATGAGTAGTGTAGTTGTTCTTGTAAGTATAATGCTTATTTTAACATATAATAAGTCCAGAAAAAAAGCAGGAGTAAGTACAATTTGCGGTATTTTCGGAACAATACCTTTTCAAATATTAATGATAGTTTCAACTGTTATTTGTGCGGTTGGGGCGCTGATACCACTAAAATAATTTGAGTAAAATATATAAAAATTTATTTAAAATATAGTTAAAATCAATAATAACAGTTATTGACATATAATATAAAAATTGATATATTATAAATTGAAAGGAAGTGTTATAAATGTACACAGCAAATATACAACTAGCAACAGTAGAACATGTAAAGAAGTTTGTATCTATTGTATCAAATTTTGATTTTTTGGTAGATATTAAGCAAGGTAAGTATTGCGTAAATGCTAAAAGTATAATGGGTATTTTTAGCCTTGATTTGACAAAAGAATTATCTATTTCTGTCGATATAGAAGGTGAAACTCTACAAAAATTCACAGAAGCAATACAAGAATTTATTATTTGATAAATTAAAAAAATTATATTGATTTAAATAGTACTTAACAAAACATATAATCTTTGTATTATATGTTTCAGAGTGTAGAAAAAGCCCAAAATCCGATTGAGATTTTGGGCTTTTGATTTTA
>JAHHTR010000173.1 GCA_020024515.1 Angelakisella sp. | reverse complement strand
GATTTGTTTCAACCATTGCGCAGGAGATACAGTCAAACAGAGATGTTCTTTCAATTTTAGAAAAATACAAGAAGAATACGACTAAGGTTTTTGCAAAAGAACTTGATGTAGTTACAGCTGATATGCGTTCAGGTAACTATGAAATAGCCCTTAACAGATTTCAAACCAAGTTTAATTCACCAAATCTAAGCAGTATTGTCAATGAGCTGATAAGAGTAATAAACGGCGATGACGGTACAATATACTTTCAAATGCTTGCAAGAGAAATAAAGGAACAGGAAATCCAACGACTCAAAGGTGAAGCGTTAAAAATTCCGTCAAAGATTAAAGTATTCAGCTTTTTAATGCTTATGTGTATACTTTTTATGTACTTAGTTGTTATCATATTTGAAATTATCCGCTCTTTGGGAATGATGCTTTAAGGATGGTGATACTGTGACGAAGCTAAAAAAAGTAATAGTAAACAATCGTGGGGAAGGTTATATTGATATTGTGGTTCTTATACTGTGCGTAATGCTTGTAATAGCTCTTGCAACCAAGGTATTGCCTGTTTATGTGGCAAAACAGAAAATAGATACATTCGCAAGCGAACTTGTAAGAGTGGCAGAAATAGCCGGCGAAGTTGGCAATGAAACCTCAAGAACAGAAGAATATCTTATCAATACAACAGGTATAAGACCAAATATTTCTTGGTCAGATTATGGAAGAATACAGCTAAATAACGAAATAAAAGTAACCGTCACTTATATCGTAGATATAGGATTGTTTGGGGAGTTTGGCTCATTCCCCGTCACTCTGCGAAGTGAAGCAATGGGAAGAAGTGAGGTGTATTGGAAATAACAGTGAGAAAGAATAATACAATAAAAACCTTATCTATAAGTATAAAAAACAATAAGGGAAACGCATATCCGCTTGCTATTGTAACTGTGCTTATTCTTTTAATATTACTTTTAACAATAAGTGAATACTTTAGATTAAATATAATTGCGAAAGGAATCAAAGATGCGCTCCAAGACGCTGTCATAAGCACTGTTACAGAAAATTATGATAATGTGTATCATGGAACAAGAGAAGGATATTCGGGAGCATATATGCCAAACGGCAGTTCTTTCATCGCGTCGCTTGATTATGGTGATATATATGACCGACTGGATAATAACTTAGGACTGATAAGAAGTGGTGATAAACATATAAAGTATAATGGTGAAGAAATAGAATTCTATATAAAAGGTCTAAATGTAAAAATTCAAAATGCCCCATATGCAAAAGATGACAACGCACAAAGATTTAAAATAGAGAGCTATGTAAATGTGTATGTTCCGATACCTTTTGTCGATAGAGTGTTACCTTCAATGCGACTTAAATTAAAAACAACGGCAGGATATACGCCTATTTTTTAATTATAATTATAAAAAACTCTAGCTATTTATAAAGTTATGTGATAATGTAATATTAATAAGATAGCTTATTGGAAAGGAGATAAAAATATGAAGAAAAATACGGTTATTAAAAGCATTGTTTTGACTATTGGTGTGATCGGTATAATTGCAATGATATTTGCAATATGGCAAAAATTTCAGAAACCGACAATAACTGATCCTACTATTATTGTGACGGAATCAGAAAATAAAGAAGGAGTTATTGTTGAAATTCCTGAAATAAAAGCTGATGAACCGACTATGCCTAAATCCGAAGAAGGTATAAAAGAGGAAATGGGTGGAGAATCGACAGAAGATATTGTTGTTGAAGAAACAACACCGGAAACTGAAGATAAAACAGAAAAAGAAGAAATTCCCAAAGTTGAGGTGGAACCGGTAGAACCGGAGCAACCAAACGACCTAGACCAAACACCACCTGCCCCACAGCCTCCAAAAGAATCGCCAAAGGAAGATGAAGTATATGTTCCCGGATTCGGATATATAAAAAAAGGTGGTCCAAATAAATGTGAGATTGCAGAAGATATGTACGAAAACGGAAATAAAATAGGTGTAATGGGATAATAACAAATAAATAGCATAGAAAGGCATTGCGGTAAATCAAACTGCAATGCCTTTTTCGTTAGGAGATAATATGAAAAAAATATTAATTACAATATTTATAAATATAATATTGTTGTCAATTTTAATTTTAACAGCATTTGCGGATATTGACGGAAACATTGACAGTGGTGGCGGTGGTATGACTGATGGTACCGGTGCAAACAGTTGGTCCCCCGGAAATGACGGAGTAAGGGTAACTGTTGTTAACATAAATGATGGTTCACCAATTAGCACACCTATTGATATAACGAATAAAAAACCACCTATTGATTTAATACACTTTGGAAAAGTATGTAAGACGAACTATAATAACGGTTCTTCTTTAACTGCTGAATCAAGCAGTTATTATTGTATAAAACCTATACGTTCAATTCCCAAAATTGTAACTACAAATGGTAGAAATAATATTTCTGAGATTCGCAGTTATTTTACAGATGAGCAAGTTATACGCTCAATATCATCTTATGTTGGTATGGATTTTGATACACTCATAAGTGGTGACTATAAGTTACTTCTTGAACCACTTGCATTTTTCAAATATCAAGGAAAAATGTTTCTTTGCACAGCTACGGAAGCAGCTCTATATGACCAAAAAGTCGGTGGACATCTAAGAAGTGTGTTGAGAAACTTAACCAATAAGAACTTACCACTTGCAATGTTTTTGGAAACAGATGATTTGGGATATTCAGCTTGGAGTGGTACAACAAGCGGTTATGTGGACAGTAGCGCAGTTGTTACAAGTTTGGGTATAGGTATTGTTAAATTTAGTGAAGAGGGAAATCCTCCAATTCCTGAAAATATGCCTTCATCCTATGACTATGTTTATAGAACGGATACTGATGTAATTACCTCTGTAATTGTTTCAGGCGGACAATCTGATCCCAAAAATCCAACAACTGTCAGCTTTAATATTGAAGGACGAACATATAATGTAAGTAATGTTTATTATCCCGAAGGAGATTCGCAATTGGTTTGGGTAA
>JAHHTR010000172.1 GCA_020024515.1 Angelakisella sp. | reverse complement strand
CTATTTAACCAACATATTGATATAATGAAGAAAATTAATTAAATATTTATTTTTAGAATATTTTTTGTTAACAAATAGACAATTAAATTTTATTCGTCAAAAAATAAACGTTTAATTAAAAACATTTTAAAATAAAGTGGAGGAAAGTATTATGAAACTAAAAAAAATAATGGCAACTGTATTATGCGGTCTAATGTTAATAACAGCATGTACAGGTTGTCAAAAGGAATCTTCTTCAACAAACGGTAAAATAGTGCTAGAAGTAGCTGTCAGCGGTAGTGCACAAGAAATCGCCGTACATCAAAAGAAATTTGATGCATATATGGCACTACATCCAAATATTGAAATCAAACCAATAGATATTGGTTTCGATCGTGTTCAAAAGACTCTTACACTAATCAGTGCAGGTAAAGCTCCTGATATTCTATACATCAACGAAATGCTATATGCTTATGCATCAAAAGGTGTTTTGGAGCCACTTGACAGTTATATAGAAAAAGAAAACTTTGATGTATCACAATTTCATGAGAACCTACTTAATCCTCTAACTTATGAAGGTAAACTATATGGATTGCCACAAGAAATTTCACCTTTTGTAATTTACTATAACAAAGATATGTTTGAAGCGGCAGGTGTTCCTTTGCCAACAGACGATTGGACACAAGAGGATTTTTACGCAGCAGCTAAGAAACTGACAAATCCGGAAAAGAAAATATATGGCTATCGTCAACCCGGTGATTGGGCAGATCAAATTTGGGGCTGGCTATCACGAACAGGTGCAAAATATGATGTTACAGGAAAGAAATCAGTTGGTTTTGATTCCCCTGAATTACTAAATGGATTAAAATTCTTATACGATATGGTATATGTAGATAAAGTATCACCAAACCCAGCCGATTTAACTGCAATGGGTAAAGGTGCAAACGTTATGTTTGTAAATCAAACAGTTGCTATGGAAAGCGCAGGTTTATGGATGTTACCTACATACAAAGAAAATAAATTGGATTTTAATTGGGACGTTGTAAAAATGCCAAAAGCTGCCAACCAAAATACATTGGCAGGTGTTCTAAATTGGAGTATCTCAAAAAGCAGTAAGCATAAAGACGAAGCTTGGGACCTTTTAAAATTTTTAACAGGCCCTGAGAGTATGAAGATTGTTGCAGAAGCAGGTATGGCGCTACCAAGTTCAAAAGATGAAAAAGCTTTGCAAATAGTTATAGACAGCAAATTCCCAAACAATGTACAAGCATTCGTTGACAGTGTTGAAAATGTTGACTTCCGTACTCAAAAGAATATTTATTATACAGAAATTGAGCACGCTCTAAAAAGTCAAATTGAACTAATGCTACTTGGTAAAGCAACTCCTGAACAAACACAAAAAGCTATTATAGAAAAATTTGATGCAATCTTAGCCGGTAAGTAAACTTTCCGATAAATAAATCTTTATGATATGGGAGGAAAATCTGAAAATGCATTCTAAAACAAGTCCTAAAAAACATAGAAATAAGACATTCTCAAAACAAGAAACAATTGCAGGTTGGCTATTTTTATTACCAACAATTATCGGATTTTTGGTTTTTACCGCAGTTCCGTTTATTATGTCATTTTTTTATAGTCTAACTGATGCTGATGGTATAACGACACCTAATTTTGTAGGTTTGGATAACTATATAAATTTGCTTAAAGAACCTGATTTTATAAATGCTTTAAAAAATACTGTATACTATACTTTGGGAGTTGTTCCGATAGGAACATTCTTAGCTATAATTGTAGCAGTATTGCTTAACCAAAAATTAAAGTTTGTAAATTTATATCGTTCAGCTATTTTTATTCCTGTTATAGTTTCAACAGTGTCTATATCTATGGTTTGGCAATGGATGTATAATCAAGATTATGGACTGCTAAACGCATTTTTAGGTGTTTTTGGTCTTCCTCCACAGGCATGGATTGCCAGTCAAGAACTGGCAATGCCATCTGTAATTATCATGAGTATTTGGAAAGGGTTGGGATTTAATACAGTTATATTACTGGCAGGTATACAAGGTATATCACCGTCAATTTATGAAGCCGCTGATATTGATGGTGCAAGCCCTATAAGAAAATTCTTTAAAATTACACTGCCTTTATTGAGACCTACAACAATGTTTGTTCTTATCATTTCTTTAATAAATGCCTTCCAAGCTTTTGATCAGATTTATATTATGACAAAAGGCGGTCCTACAAAAGCAACCGAAGTAGTGGTTTATCTAATTTATATGAACGCATTTAACTTCTTTAAACAAGGTTATGCTTCTGCTATGGCATATATACTATTTATAATTATATTTATAGCTAGTATAGTCCAACTTAAAATCAGTGAATCAAATAATATTTAAGGGGAGGTATAATTATTGTGAATGTTAAAAAATTAAATAAATATTTAATTAAAAAAAGAGCTGTAAAAATTATTTTACATTTAATCTTAATATTAATATCAGTAACTATGCTTATACCATTTTTATGGATGGTTGTAAGTTCGTTAAAAACAAATAATGAAATGTTCGCTATACCTCCCAAATGGTTACCTGAGCATTGGGCTTTTGAAAACTACGTATATATGTTTTCAGCTGCACCTTGGATGAAATACTTTTTCAATACAGTTTGGATAACCGCAATGACTATTTTGGGACAAATTTTTATTTGCAGTATGGGCGCATATTCATTTGCACGATTGAACTTCAAAGGTAAAAATACATTTTTCTTTATTTATTTGGGTACAATGATGATACCTTTTCAAGTAGTTATGATTCCTCAATTTAAAATTGTAAATGCAATGGGATTAAATGATACTCACACATCACTTATTTTGCTTGGAATATTTAATGCTTTCAGTACATTTTTATTGAGACAATTTTTCCTAGGCCTTGTCTGAAAAATATAGATTCTTGTCCTATATCAACAAAATAAATATGGAAGCAAGGTAAACGAAGGACAGGAAAGAGCTGTCGAGTTTATCATATCTGGTTGCAATTCTGCGGAACCATTTGAT
>JAHHTR010000171.1 GCA_020024515.1 Angelakisella sp. | reverse complement strand
AAAATAATAAATTTTTCGTCGCCAAGTGCTGTAAAAAACTTTGCTACAAAAGTTAAAAACGCATTTTGCATATTACCGAAAAATTCGAAAACTGCTATATCAAAACCGTAAAACAGTTTATCAATAGAGGTTCCGATAGTCAATAAAACCATTTCCATAAGCATACCCCTTTTAAAATATTGTTTTTATTGTATAAGGTCATTTTAGCAGTAAACTTAATTTTTTTCAACCAATATATAAAATATATCATTTATTTATAATACAATTATTTTTTACACATTATTAACACAAAAGTTCCAAATTTGTGTTAATGTTGATTAAAGTTAATACAAATGTTAATATATATGTTAATGCGATTATCCTAATGTATATATACTTACATTAAAATTTTTAATTAAGGAAAATTTATGATTACAAATCCATACAAAATTCTTGGCGTACCGGACGGCGCATCCGAAGAAGAATGTGCTGCTGCTTATAAAAAGCTCGCAAAGAAATATCACCCCGACTTAAACCCAAATGATGCCGAAGCTGCAAAAAAAATGGCTGAAATAAACGCAGCTTTTGACCAAATTAAAAGTGGTAAAGCAAACGCACAAAATCAATATAGATATTCTGCTTACAGAAATAGCTCAAGTAATACTTCAAACCCTAACTACTTTATTTCTGTGTCGCAGTTTATTAGAAGTGGTCAGTATGCACAGGCATTAAATCTTCTTAATCAAATAGAAGACAGAAACGCTCAGTGGTATTATCTTTCTGCTCTTGCAAATATGGGTGCTGGAAATCAAAGCATTGCACTTTCTCATATTCAGCAGGCATGCGCAATGGAGCCAAACAACTTCACATATTCTTCTGCATACAGCAGTATAAGAAATGGTATGAATCCAGGTGAATACAAAAGTCCTTTTGAAAATTACAATGGATTCGGTGGTTTCAATAGTTATAACAGCTCAAACGGAAACAATTATGAAACTTATACTTACAGAACTAACAACAAGGGCTGTTTAAGTAGGATACTTAGATTTATTTTTATAATTGTTATCATAAGAATTATATTTGTTCTTATCAGTTCATTTTTTAGTATAGGCTATTCAAACAACAGATACAGATATTACAATTCTCCACCGCAAAATTCTTATAGTCAAAGTGCCAACGAAAATTCCAATTTTGGCACTAACGAATATTTTGGAACAGACAACGGCGAAGATGCAATAAATAATTAAAACAAGGTGAAATCATGAAAAACTTTTTTAACAATCTTGGAATAAAATTTCAAAGATTTATGTACGGAAGATACGGAATTGACCAACTTTACAGAGGTCTATTTTGGATTTATCTTTTTACTTTACTTATTGGTGTAATTCTCGGTGGAGCAATAGACAGAAGAATTTATACTGTAATATCAATTGCTGGACTTGCAATAATCATTTTTGCATTTTACCGAGTATTCTCTAAAAACATTCAAAAACGCAGAGAAGAAAATCAAAAATGGCTTGTTTTTGAAAACGGAATTAAAAAACAATTTCGTCTTTTAAAAGATAAGTGGAAATTTAGAAAAACTCATGTTTTCAAAACATGTCCAAAATGCAAAGCTGTTTTAAGATTAAAAAGAGAAAAAGGCAAACATAACGTTAAATGTCCACATTGCCAAACAACTTTTGAAGTAAAAGTTTTATAATTATTTTTGTAATTATAGTAATTTAATAAAAAACATTAAGACCTTAACTTCTTATAAGAGTTAAGGTCTTGTTTTTATACAAAATTGTTATTTTTACATATAAGTTTTTAACATTTTATTACTTTTTTATATAATTTGTCATGAGAATATGCTATAATACATATGTTGTTATGCTATTTAAAAAGATTTTTATTAAATAGCGATACATCATAAGGGGGAAAAATAATGAAAAAGGAAAAGAAAAAAGGGCCAATTATAACATTGGTTATAATTGCTGCACTCATACTAAGCTTTGTTTTAGTATGCACATTAAAAAAAGACGAGGTTGAACCTGCAAACGGTTACCAAACTACAAACCCATACATAACAGATGATTGTGCTCTTGTTGCTGCTCATCGTTCTGGTGGGGGAATTTATCCTGAAAACACATTATTTGCATTTAAAAGCTGTTGCGAAAGTGATGATTTTGAAACAGATATTTTTGAATTTGATTTGCATTTAACAAAAGATAATGTGCTTATTCTTCTTCACGATAAGGACTTTGACCGCACAAGTAATTCAGAAGAATATTTTGGTAAGAAAAACGTTAAGCCGGTTGAAAAAACTTATGCAGAATTAAGAGAAGGTCTTAACCTTGGTGAAAACTATGAGGCACCTGATGGTTCTTACCCATACAAAGGACTTCGTGGCGAAGATATTCCTGATGATTTAAGAGTAGTTCGTCTTGAAGATGTTCTTGATTACCTTATTTCACAGGATAAAGAATATCACTACATAATCGAAATTAAAGACGGTGGTGATACTGGTAAAACAGCAACCGATGAATTTTATCGCATAATAAGTGAAAAAGGCATATTGCAAAACGTTATCGCAGGTACTTTTAAAGGCGATATAACAAAATATTTTGATGAAAAATATGACGATATGATTCGTTCAGCAGGAATTGCAGAAGTTGCAAAATTCTATTTTGCATCTATTACTGGTGCTAAATTAAACCCAGAAAGCATTAAATTTGATGTACTTCAAATTCCATACAAACAATTTGTATTAAATCTTGGAACAGAAAATTTAATTAACCGTGCACACAAATATAATGTTGCAGTTCAGTACTGGACAATTAACGACGAAGAAGAAATTAAAGACCTTAATGACCGTAAGGCTGATGCAATTATTACTGATAACCCAAAACAAGCTTATACAATAATTCACGGCGAATAAAAAACAAAGACTTCCCTTTCATTAGGTAAGTTTTTTTGCATCTATTTTTTCACCTCTTTTAAAAATCATATAAAATTGCATTTTAATATTATATATGTTAATATGTTATTTATTGAGGTGAACTATATGAAAATTAAAGAAAGCGCTGAAAATTATCTTGAAACAAT
>JAHHTR010000170.1 GCA_020024515.1 Angelakisella sp. | reverse complement strand
CTGATTAACCCCCGGAAAGGCTATAAACTGAATGAATAGTAAAAATTCCACCAACAAAGGTGGATATAAAGATGTTTTTCACGCTTTTTTGGTAGAAAAAGCAGATTACGAGGGTGTAGAGGAAATACCTTGTATTAAAACAAGCAGTCATTTACCAGAGCGTCTGATTCCTTTTTCCAAAGCTCTGAGCTCTACTGACTATAATCAGTGGGTCGTTTTTTATGAGCACGACAGCCAGATTGTGAGAATCTGGAACCAGCCGCATAGGTATCTGGAGAAGCTCAAAAAATTCGAAGGTGTTATTACACCGGATTTCAGTCTTTATCGCAATATGCCTCTTGTAATGCAAAAGTGGGCTACATATCAGGGAAAGGCTATCGGTGTCTGGCTGCAAAACGAAGGCGTAGAGGTCATTCCCAATGTCCGCTTTGCGGACGAACGCTCCTACCCGTTCTGCTTTTCCGGAGTGGAGAAACATAGCACAGTCGCTATCGGAACGCACGGCTGTATCAAGCAGCTTACAGACCGGGCATATTTTGAAAAAGGCCTTGCTGAGATGGTTTTGAGATTAGAGCCAAAAACCATTATTGTATATGGAACTGCTCCGGATTCTATTTTCGAAAAGTATAAAGAAAATGGTATCCGCATTTTACAGTTTGACAGTGAAATTGCTGCTTACCATAAGGCGGTGAATGCCTGATGGGAACTGGAGCTGGTAAAGGGCTGAATTTCGGGAATACAAATGGTTCTCAGCAGAACCACGCAGATTACATTTTAAAGGAGTTACCGAAAAGCTCTCCAATAAAGATACCTCCAACGGCAACTGTTAAAGAAGAGACAAAAAACGGATATGATCAAGTAAAATATACTTGGGAGCATGGCGATTATTCTTACACAAGTAGATGGCATACAAGAACTCCCAATGCCCCTAAAGACCAGGGCGACAGTTGGGTTGTTCAGCGTGATAAAAATGGTATAGGCTATGGAAAAAACGCAAGACCAGCTGTTCACGAAGTGCTTGTGGGGAAAAACAAATGGGTATCTATGAAAGAATGGCGTTTAGCAATAAAGGCTAGGAAAAATGGCGTGGCAACTAAAGAGCAAAAGGAGATGTTAGATAATGGACATTGGGAAGATAAATGATAATCATACATTTTATGAGGGCTACGAGGGTGAACCCGAAATTATACTCACGCTTTCAAACTTTGAGACTATTCATATTTGGGAAGGATATTTTGATGATATTTACGATACGCCATCACTTGACGGTAACGGTTGGAACGGGTTCACAAGAGATTATCATCAAATGGAAGGAATATTTGCTAATGGCAGCGGCACCGCAGAAATCAACCCAAAGGAATATCTTGACGATTTAATGCTGTATAAGGACAAGAATTTTGATTTTGAGGAAACGGCACAAGTATTCGACCTTATGGTAACCTTGTTTGAAAAGGCAATTGAAAACGGTGTTATGGTTAAGGCAGAATTCAGTTAACTATAACAACTATTCGGTTTCCAAAAATAAAGACGGTTCTTACACCGTCAGAATGGAAAATACGGGAAGAGTTCCCGGCTCAAAAGCCATTTACTACAAAATTATTGATAGTGACGGTAAAACTGTACGGGTTTATAAAGAAACATACGATCCACAGGGCAATTTAGTTCATAGAAAGGAAAAGTGATTATGAATACTGTCTTGAGCAAATATAAGCGCTTTGATGTTTCTTTACAGGAGCTTAAAAGCGTACTGGGTGAGAATTTATACAATGTAGCCGATGTAACACCCGAAAAAGTAGTTGCCGCAGATGTAGTGTATGCTATTAAGAAATACCTTTCAAAAGCGGTTACATTATCAGACTTGGTAGATTGGGTTAATGTTATATGGTTTACCGAGTTATACGAATACGCCACGAAAGAAGAAAATGCTATTGCAAGCGTGATGACTTTGCTTGAAACTCTTGACGAGGGTGTAAACTTTACCGACGATGAATACACCCAAATGATTAAGTATCTTGAAACCAATACGGAGTGCGAGTTGTGAAAGAATTAGATATAGTAAAGCTGAAAAGCGATTTTCAAGGCTTAACCGCCGGAACAGAGGGTACTATTGTACTTGAATACGATGACACAGCCTTTGAAGTTGAATTTTTTGATAGCGACGGGGATACGATTGATGTTTTGACAACTCCTGCTGAAAAAATTGAGCTGGTAACAGCTTAATAATACTTAAAAACAATTACAGACCTGCAGACTGAAACAACCGACCTGCGGGTCCATTTTTCTGTCATTCGTACAAAAACAGCAAAAACCTGTTTTGTTTCTTCAACTTCCGACTTTTGACCCCATTATAACTCGATATAAAGACCGCAGCTGAATATATCAAGGAATGGCTATAGAAAATGGGTGACCTATTATTGGTCACCCAATTTTATTTTCATCACTCATATCATCAATCATAATTGCGCTCATTTTGAGCGATGAAAATGAGTGATGGGAATAGATTCAACAGAGAAAGCCTGCTTCAAATATGATTGAAACGCTACAGAGATTTATTACGGTTGTAAGCGCTGGCCGATGGTGTTTGTATTGCCACAGAAGTGGAGTTCTCTCATTTTCTCTCTTTTTTCTCTCCAAAAGGCAAATTGCGTTTACGCCAGGTATCCGTGTCCGGATTCAGCTCTGAACCCTTCTCACGGGTGAGCAAATACTGAACCACACTGAGCTTGGGAATTTTATAGCCGACACCAATCTGGAGGGCCGGAATTTCACCGTCATCAATCAGCCCGTACACAAAGGTTCTACTGCATCCAAGCATATTTTGTACCTGTTTAACGGTTACAATGTCGGGATAATCGGCAAACATCTGGTCACAGATGGCCTTCAGGTCATGTTTTTTCATGGAATTTCCTTTCCGGAGAGGGTCAATTTCTCTCCAATTAGATTTCAAAAGGGCCGAAAACCCGCTTACAGCAAGGGTAAAATGTCTCTCCTAAATTCTCTCCAAAAATCAAAAATGACTGCAAAACGGGCAAAAAACCGCTGACAGGAATCACAGGAACTAACAGGAACTACCA
>JAHHTR010000169.1 GCA_020024515.1 Angelakisella sp. | reverse complement strand
ACTGGTTGGTTTCATGCTTCTGGATACTGCTAATATTTTTACAAATTGCTCTAGGCGTTTCAAGAGCTACTGCTTATAGAGAAATTAAACGTCTTAATGCTGAACTAAAAGCTCAAGGCTACATCACAGTAACAGGAAAAATATCTAAGCGTTACTTCCACGAAAAATCTTATCTATAACTCATAAATCGAAGTGTGAACCGGCAACTCACACTTCTTTTTATTTGCTTAAATATTTCAATCGACACATTCGTTTTATAAATAAATATCCGTTATCATAGTGATACAAAATATGAAACGGAGGAAATCTTATGAAATCAATTTATGAACGCACCGGCAAAGGTTACACACAACAAGGAGATTATTTGTTGCCAAATCTTCAGTTAAACGGAGAACCTGAATACAATATTGGTATCTGGGGACAACGTTATCGTCAGCATTTAAAAAAGCAACATAAGGTGATTTTCTACAATTATTTAACCAAAGGTACATTGTATCAGCACCTTGCAGAAGTAGATGAACGTGCTGAAAGTATGTTTAATCAGCTTGTTAAATCACTTGCCGAAAAAGAAAATATTACCGAACAACTAAAAGAAAACGATATGCTGCTATGGGTTAAAAAGATGAATAACATCCGTAACAGAGCAATGGAAATCGTGAACAGCGAGGTGATTTATGTATGAGAAAAAATTTCATTATCACATTGGTTTTGTTCTTCGCTTTATCATTATCGGCTTGTACTAGGGTGGAAACACCAGCAGAAACAAGTAGTGTTTTACCTACTTAAGAAACAGAAGTCATTGAAAAAACTTCAAATCAAATCACTACATCAGAGCCAGCAACAACAGAAAAATCCACTGCTCAAGTTATCGTTCCAAAGGAAGAACAAAGGGAAAATGTTTCAAGTTCTGCAACAACTTTACCACAAATTCCAGAAGTAAAACCAACGCAAAAACCTAAACTAACTGAAGATAAAACTACTCTCAAAAATGTTCCTGAACCTACTAAACCAGTTAAAGAAAATATAGTTCAGACAACAGAACAAACCACTCAAGAGCAGAAAGTAGACATTGACTATTACGTTGATTATGCAAAAAATTACGCATTGAATATTGGTTTAACTTACAATATTGAAGCTACAGAATGTTGGGATAATCCTATTTCTGTCACATCAAAAACCACATCAACTATCGCAAATATCGAAAGCAGATTGAACAGATACAAGAATTTAGAAGGCTTTGAATCTGTCTGTATTTGGTATGAAAAATGCGGCGAAAACGGCTACGATCTATACATAGGATACGCATAATACAAAAAGATAAGGCACAGTTTATGGACTTCAAAATCCATTACTGTGCCTTGTTTAATGTATAACTTATGTAGAACAAGTTTTTATGTATAATCTTAGCGAGCAGACCATTTGTATACCCAAAGGCTATCCAAACGGTAAAACTGCCTCGTCTGAGCATCTCAGCGAGCAATGTATTTGTGTCCTCACATCCACAAATACCTCGTTAGGGAACACCCTAAGACCCAAATAGAAAAATTTGACACAAACTCATTCTTTCTATTTTCAAATATAATGAAGAAACAATTTTTAAATTATTCTATAAGCCTTATCCTTAAATGCTCTCATGCCTTTATTATTTTGCTGAAACACATATACATTTTTAACATTACCTCTTTCAGCAAGACCAATTGCTTTTTTTACAATTTCATATGTATTTTTAGGATTTGTTGTTGAAAAGATATTTAGTTTTATATTATTATCTAAAGTTCTAATTTCTTCAACGACATTATCAACAAGTTCCTTACAATATATTCTTTCACCAAAATGATTAGAACTTCTCTTTATTGAAATAGTATTATTCATTTTTAATCTAGATGGTATTTGATTTTCATTAATAGGATATGTATCTTGAATGATTAAATTAATTTCTTTTTCACATACATTTTCTTTATTTAAATTTCGATACACATCAATTTCACGCTTTTCTTGAGGAAATAATGATTCTTCAAATGGATACTCATCAAATGTGTCTCTAAGTATTAATTTATATTGTGTATATATAGGAACTAAAATCAAGTTACATTTATGATAACCTAATACTTTTGAACAAATCCAATACCACCAATAAGGTTTATTATGATATATATTTCTTTTATTTAGGACTGTTTCTTTGTTCCACTTTCTAACAAAATGAAATAAAAAATATAATGACATGACAATGCCCATTACCTGATTGCCAGAAATCATTAAATAATAATATTTCGCATTATCTATTGTAGGACTCGATTCTCCTAAAATAATTCCAATTTTCTCTGCGAAATTTAGAACACTAGGCATTATAAGACAAATAATCAAAGAAAAAATTTGTATTAGTTCTCTTTTTGAGTCAAGAATAAACTCTTTAATGTATTTTGCAAATTTCAATTTTTTACACATCCTTCCAAAATATTGTGCCAATTAGTTCAATACGATAATCAGGATATTTCACAATCCACACTCTTATAGCTTTATATCCGATTATTATGTAGTAAAAATCATACTTAGTGCTTGAATTTACACTTATTTTTTCCCAAGTATTAGAATCTAAACTAGAGCAATGAGGTATTGCTTCAGGATGAGTATGCCATTCACCTACGTATCTAACTGTTTTATTACTCGTTTTATAAAGTTCATTAAAAATAGCTATATGTCCCTCATCGTTTCTAAAAAATCTATTGTATTTTCTTTTGTCATTTTTCATAGGAACAGTTATATTATTGATTATTAAGTTTTCATTAGACATATTCTCTTTACCTATCAAAATACCTCCAGCTTCTTTTGATAAGCAGCCTTTTTGTATATATTTTCGCATGCTTTCTATTACATTTTGACATATTTTTATTTTTATATGATCTAATGAAATTGTAATACCATTATCTGAATTCATATTTCATCCTTTTTAAATCATTTAGTGAAATTTCCATATATTTATTTTTTTGCTTTATATATCTATCAGACGTATTAAAACCAGCATTTTTAAAATAATAATCATCACCTTTATTAGAAATAATTATATTGGTTTTTACCCTGCCGTCTATCTCACGTTTTAAAAGATCCATAAATA
>JAHHTR010000168.1 GCA_020024515.1 Angelakisella sp. | reverse complement strand
GAGGGTATGTCTAAAATTATTGTCATTTAACAAACATTTCGACACGCCCTCTTTTTTTGTTTTGCACACTATCCATTGTTTGGCTTAATTCAATATATTTGTAATATAATTATACTACAACAAAAACAGTCTAGGTACAATAGAATGATTAAATTCTATTAAGAATAATGTAGCACATAATTAATAAATTCTTGATGTTAGATATAAATAGAAAACAAACAGTTACATTGGATTGGTCTTATCCACAAGAAATAGAGAATTTCAAATTTTCCCATTATGAAGACATGATGGGTATCTATATGATCACTCGCAAATTTGGAAATAATGAATCTATCATTTATGTAGGTAAAACTAAAAGACCAGTTGTGAGACGTCTTTATGAGCATGAACATCAAGACTATTCTTGTTGGACCCAAAAAAGAGGTGCAAAATATGTCCGTTTTGCAAAAGTGCATAAAGAAGGACTTGATGAAAAGTTACTATTGGATTGCGTTGAGAGTGCTATCATTCAATCATTAGTTGAAGATGGAATCTATACTCTAACGAATAAAGACAAGCTCAAGACTTGTACTGCCTATTACAAACTTCGCATAAAAAATACAGGTTATCCGTTTATATTAGGCCGTGAAATTGATTTTTTACCTGATCCATACTAATGTGACACTATTAATATTATGTAAAAGATAAAGATGGATATAAATTAATCAGTATCAGTGAGATGCTAATCAAGCCACGTTAACTAAGCATAATTATGGTACTATATTTTTTAGTGTAAATGAGAAATACGGGATTCAATAGAGTCTCGTATTTTTAAATTTGTAAAAAGCATATAATTATGTCACCGAAAACAAAAGTAGTTCCCAATGAGGTATCAAGTAAAGAGTTCTTGAATTAGTTTAAAACTGAAGCTGACGTCAGCCAATTCCTAAAGCTATTTCATGGCCAAATCTTGTAAAATATGCTTTTGCTTTAAGGAGAGATGGATATTCACTTAGAATATGAAAAGAATTCCGTAGCCGGTAATTCACGCAACGGCGCATACCCTAAGAAGATACAGACTGAATATGGACAGCAGTCATATCCATATCTCATGACCGTAACGTCGAGTTTGAGTCTACTGTAGTACCTAAACATGAGAGCCGAGGTCTCTCCATTGAACAGCTTGTAATCTTCTTATACGCCAAGGGAATGAGCGCCTCCGATATTGAGGAGTAAATACGTGAAATCTATGAAATAGAGCTGTCACATCAGCTGTATCCATTATTACCAATAAAATAAACTAGGCAGCCTCAGAATAGCAGAATCGTCCGCTCAACCCTATCTATTTTATTGTCTGGATGGACAATATTGTTTTCATGGTTTGTGACAATGGAAAGATTATTAATAAAACTGTCTATCTGTGTGTCGGTTTAAAGCAGAATGGTATAAAGGAAGTTCTTGGCATGTGAGTCGGTAAATCTGAGAGTTCTTCCTTCTGAATGGGCGTTCTGACAAATTTAAAGGCCCGTGGCGTCCAGGATATACTCATTACCTATATTGATAACCTGAATGAATCTACAGAGACCATACGCTCTTTTTCCCTAATTTTTCTACTCTGATATGCGTCGTTTATCAGATCAAAAACTCTTGTAAATATGTCGTATTCAAGGATTAAAAAAGGTATTTATGACCAAGATGAAAGACATTTATAATATCCCTATAAGGAAATGGCTACTGCCGAATTGGACCGTTTTGAAGAAAAATAGGGAGGAAAATATCCTTAAACAATACTCTTTTTTGGAAAAAACTAAAATAATCATACTGTCTTCTTCCAGTTCCAGATGGAGATTAGAAATATCATCTGCACCACCAATCTGATTGAAAATCTCAATGGGAAAATAGAAAGTACACTAAATCCAAACTTTCTTTTCCTTCAGATGATACCGTTAAAAAGACAATCTAGCCTTCATTGATGAAAATCGAAAAGAAAAGGACATAACAGGTTCATAATTAAGGCTTTACTATGAATCAGTTTATCCTTAAATTTAAAACAGACTTCAAATATAAGTGTTTTATCTAAATGCTGTTTTCTCATTTACAGAATATGTTAGGTAGTGTCCTAAACTCCTTGAGTATCTTTATCAGCTTGTGTATGATTGCAATCTCAATCGTATGAAGAGCGAGGCTAATACAGACTCTATCTTCATACGACAAGATGAGATTCTTAAGAATAATAATGAGCTGAAAAATCCTATTACTGTTATACACCCAATATTAATGAGTTGTTTATACGAGGACGTCATTTTAAACTGCGTTACGTTGTGACTTTTATAGCCATTATTGTGATATGGGAGTGAAGCTTCTATCAGTAGCCTGAAATATAAGGAAGAATCATTTGACATTATTCCATGTATCGGGCGGTAAAGGAACAGAATCAGCATTTGATAGAAAAGTAGATAACAATAAAAAGGTGAAATTAGTATTTTCTCTATGTCTATACTGCTTGCTCTAATTTATCCCTTTACAGTTCAATAAACAGTGAACGGAATATTTATATTGATGTATGTTAATATAAATTTTATCGTTATGATTTACGGATATATTAGAGTAAGCAGTGATAAACAGACTGTTGAGAACCAGCGTTTTGAGATAAGTAAATTCTGCGAACGCAATGATTTAGTAATTGACGATTGGATAGAAGAAACTATCAGCGGAACAAAAAATTACACAAAACGACAGCTTGGTCGTTTACTGCGAAAAGTGCGCAAAGATGATATTATCATCTGTAGTGAACTTTCACGTCTTGGACGTAATCTCTTTATGATTATGGAGATCCTGAATATTTGTATGACAAAGGAATGTAAGGTTTGGACAATTAAAGATAATTATCGACTTGGGGAAGATATACAAAGTAAAGTCCTTGCCTTTGCTTTTGGATTGTCAGCTGAGATAGAACGTAATCTTATCAGTCAACGTACAAAAGAAGCATTAGCAAGGAAAAAAGCAGAAGGGGCAATGCTCGGACATTGTCGTGGCTTCCGTTGTAGACTAAATCCTAAATGTGCCAACAAACATGATTATATTGTAAAAGAATTGTCTAAAGGGACAAAAAAAACTGTTTTATCTAAAAGGTTGAAAGTTTCGAAAACGACATTATATCGATACCTCGTTTATACGGGGCTTCATTTACCTATAAATTGTCAACAAGAAGGATGGGAAGAGTATGGTATCTATCATTAGTTTCTATGTACTACAGAAGCGACCCTCAAA
>JAHHTR010000167.1 GCA_020024515.1 Angelakisella sp. | reverse complement strand
ATATTGGAATTTGTATTTTTAAATAAATCTTTTTTTATTTTTTTGTTGTGTATTACCTAACTAAAATATAAATTTTATGTTGTCCAAATTTCCTAAATAATGATTTCGGATGTATGTGCTTTTGTACTATTACTTTCTAGTTTGTAATCATTTAGGCGTTTCGTAATACCACCATTATTTATAGCTTCTTATATAGTCCAACACAATGATTATATGGTGCTCAATTTAGCTTATTTATACTTTCATTCTCTGTTACACTTATATATTGACTTTTCTTTAAATTTGGACTTGGTAGTTTCGAAATTTTTGTATTCACCATTTGAAGTTTTGTCCATAAATTTATTTAAAACTTCAGTAACTCGGTTTTGATATTTGTTACTTTTTTGTTCCTATTGAATAAGAAGTAGAATAATATTTTGCTGTATTATAAACCAATATGGCAGCTATTATTCTGATTTTTAATATTTTTTTCTAACGCCTCTTAAGTTCTTATTTGCTTAACGCGATAAGTAATCTACCAAGTGCGGCTGTTAATGTACCAAGTGCTGCTAACATACTCTAACCTCCTTATAAATATATCATTGTAATGGTTTATTCTTTGTGATTTTCAATATAATCTTTTACGCCTTGTAATGCTGTTAAAAATGCACCACTAGCCACCAATGCCTCACCTACTTTAGCTAGTGTTATTGCACTACTAGTAGAAACTAAACTAAGTAACATTTTGTTTTACTCCTTTTACATTATTTATATACTGAGCCAACTTATTTCCATACTTTTAATAAGTCTAGCATCCATATATGCTTGTTCAATTGGTAAAATAGTTTGTCCAATGTAATTGCCTGATACTGTTTTACTAACTACTAAAGCAGCTTCAGGTTTACCATTACCATTAAAATCTAATGGTAATAAAAAACACATTGCTTTTCCCTTTGGATGATAGCAAGGAACTGAGAAATCATTATTCCAATTAACTATTTTTAATGCTCTGTCAGTAACACTTCTAAAACCATTTGCTAAACATTGATAATATTGTGTTGATGTTTTAATAATATTTCCAAGTTTTTCATATAGTTCGGTATTGTTTGCATTTTTACTAATTTCGATTGTATTGATTATGTTGATAGCTTTTTCATTTTGAAATAGCTGTTGTTTTAAAAAATTTAAAGGTAAGCGATTAATACGTTCAATAATTATGTGATCAATGTCAATATGTAAAGTTTTATCTGTGTCATATATAATGTCTTGTTTGTTTTTAAAGTACTCTGCTTTTTGAGGAAGGGGATTAAAATGGCTTACCAACATTTTGCCAAGTTTTGAATGAGCTGGTGTACAAACGCCTGCATATTTCCACTTTGGAGCATTATCACGTTGGTTGGCGTTTACTGTAAAACACATATATATTGTATCGTATGATGATGTGCAAAGCCCTGTGTTAAATGCTGCAAAGTTATTAGCTGGATTTATACAAATTTTGTCTTCATGAAATAACTTGTAAAATGTATATTGTAAATAATTTCTTAGTACCGCATATTTATCATCATCGTTCAAAGACCATTTTTCTTTTTTTGCTAATGATGAAATTTCTTCTAAATAAAGTGTATTTGTAAAATCAGCAAAAGTTTCAAGATTATCATATTCAATATAATTATTATCATTTGATGAGATTTTCTTTTGATTTTGAATGTTGGATTGAACTGCTTTTTCTTTTTCATAAAGTTTGAATGTCAAATAATAGTCAGCATATGAACTAAAATCTTGATTTCGTACTAACAACACATCACAAAAATCGGTTTTAAAATAAATACCACTATCATCATTGTTTAATTTATTCTCTTCAATTGCATTTTGATATGCTGCTGATAAGGCGTCAAACATTTCTTTTTTATCCATCTGCATAAGTTCGGCTAACTTAAATACTGATTTACTGTTTCGATCGATTAACATCTCTAATTTGTTTTCTTTTATTGTACTATACATAATAGTAACCTCCTTAATTGCTTTGGGTTCATTTTTTTCCTTCGCTGTGATTTAAGTATAACTTGTGTTATAAAGCTATTTGTAAAAATGCTTTGCGACTTCACTTTATAGTGTTTATTCCCATGTCTTGATTAAAGTATAACTGGATAAATTATCCAATTTGTAAAAGAAGATTACAGCTTTTTCACTATGATTATTCAATAAATAGTAAAAAAATAATCAGCCTGCTTTCACAGACTGATTGTTTTTCCAATATTGATTTTTCAATTAGTCATTGGTTCTTGGAACGCCAGCATCGCTTCTTTTTTTACGCCAACTTCCATCATTATTTCTACTTCTGTTTTCTCCAGCAGTTGGACCTGTTTTAACTACTGGTCCGTGATTGTTTGCTGGGCTCCAATCTCTTTTTTCTTTACTCATTTTGATTACCTCCATAAAATTTTTTGCATTTCTTAATGCAATTATATTCTATAATAGTAAAAATTCAATTTGTAAAAATAGATTACATTAAAAATATAATAATTGTTTAATATGTATTTTTACATTTTTTGGCTTTTTCTAAAAAGAAATTCGATTTTTCAATATTACCCATATACTTATATGTTTCACTTAATTTTGAGCACACAATGCATGCATCTCTACTATTGATACCATATATTTTACTTTTTATATCAAGAGCTTTTAAATAATACTGTTCTGCTTTTGTATAATCTTTTTTTGCTAACATAACTTCAGAGTAATTATAATAAGAGTCTGCAGTTATAGTATGATTATCACCAAACAATACTATATTTTTTTCTAAAGATTCTTTTAAATGTTTTTCAGCTTCATCAATATTATTTATATTTAATTCAGCCTTTCCTACATTCGTCAACGATAATGTAGTTTCAGGATTGATTTTACCAAATGTTTTAATGGATAAATTCAAAGCTTTGTTGTGGTATATCAATGCACTCTTCAAGTCTCCTGTTGTAGAGTAATATTTACCAACGCACCCGTAAGATGAACAAAAGCATATTTTAAGATCATTAATTTTATCTTCGCAATAATAACAAATTTCCTTTAAAATATCTAATGCTTTTAGAATATCTTTTTGATTTAAATATAAAGAATATAGTTCAAAACTAATTTCTATATATTCAAAATACAACTCATTTTTTTTTGCATTATTTAATTGAAAATACAGTTTGCTTTCATCAGAAGTTGAAAGTTTACTTAATTTACTTGTAAAATATTTCAGTTCGTTTTGGAAAAAGATTTCAGGTTTATTAACTTCTAATTCAT
>JAHHTR010000166.1 GCA_020024515.1 Angelakisella sp. | reverse complement strand
ATTATTTGTGAAATTATATTTTTTAATATTAAATTTTTTTAATAATTTTTCTATAAGTTCTTGATTTTTTTTGGGTGAGTAAATATTATACCATCTACTCATAAGCATTCTCCAAATCAAGAATAATCTCTCTGTTGTTATTATGATATTCAATATTTTCATAATGACATTGTTCAACTAAATCTGTTAGAACTTCAATTTTTTTATTTAATTCTTCATTTTGCTTACGTAATTTTAAATTTTGATAAGTATTATAAATATTTAACAATAATCCTAATATAATTAAACTGCAAATTAAAACAAATGCAATAAACATTGATTCTTTAAAATTTAATGTTTTTTCTGCATAGTATTTGGCAATATAATAACATAAACTTGGAATTGTTAATACTGCAATACCTCCACTTAAAAATATTTTTTTCATTACTTCTTCTCCTTTCTAAATGATATTAGCATTATACCATTAGAAAGATATTTTGTCAAGACTTATATCCAATCTTTTGCAATTTTCACAAAATCTTTTATATATTTCTTCATAATCTTCATTGGAAATTTTTCCTAAATATCTAACAATCCTACTTGTATCAATACATCTTGGTTGTTCACATAATACGGTATTTTCTTCGCAATCAAAAAAACCATAGTTTTTTTTATATAAAGTATATTGAAAAGGATATTTTTTCTTTTTTTTACTAATTGGAAGTATAATTGTAGTTGTAGAACAATCATTTCCTTTGTCATTTTGCATAACTAAACAAGGTCTTTGTTTCCCTTCTTCACTACCTATACTCCCCCATAGTTCACAAGTATAAATACCTTTTTGACATATTTTTCTATTCATATTTTTTATAAAAACAAAATTAACATTATTGTTTTTTACTCCTAGTTCTCTTTTCTACTATTGCATAAGTTCCATCAATATTTTCTTTTACATAAACATATTCTGGAATTTCTTTATACGGATTTTTAAATTTATAAGTAAACAAATCATTATCTATTTCTATATCAACATATAAAAAATCCTTATTACTGACTTCCTTTACGACACGAGAACTCCCTTCTGGTAAATCAATATTTTTTCTCATTATACAATCTCCCATCGTATGCCCATATGTATCATTTGGAATTATTTTATTTTGTTTTGAACAAAATCTTGTAAATGGACATATTTCTTTATTTTTTTTACAAATAATCATTTCTCTGCTATAGTTATCTATTTGGCTATAATATCCATATGGACACATAAAATCTCCTTAATATGTAAGAGGTGGAAACACCACCTCGATTATTTAACTTACTGTTACTGTAGCTCTTGCTTCTAAAGACTGTTTTTTCTTTGATTTAATCTCAATAATTGCTGTTCCGGGTGAAGATTTTCCTGTTACTTTTCCTGTGATATCAACTTGTGCATGAGAGTCTCCGCCGCTTGCAATTGTAAATGTTAAATCTGAGTTTGACATTAAACTTGGAGAAGTACCATCACTATAAAGAGCCATAACCTTCAAAATTTGTGTTTCTAAATTTGATAATTCAATATTGCTATCTTCTACTACAATTGCATAAGCATTTTCTAATGGGTCTTTTCCATAAATATTTTCTGTAATTGTTGCATAGATTCCTTTTCCAGAACAACCACTTGTACCAGATTGCAAAGCCATACCACTAATATCTACGCCACTTGCTCCTGCCATTGCTGTTGACATATCCACTGAACCATTAAATTGAAATCTTGGAACATCAATAATATAATCTCCAATTTTAGACTGTGTTCCAGCCTCTCCTTCTTTTGCTACACTTGCGTTAAACAATGGCATAGTGAACACTAGATGGATTTCGGCTGGAACAAAAGAAGTTGCAACTTCAAATGCTCTTGCAGAATCACTATGTTCGACATATGTTACACATACAACTTCATCTCTTTTAACTCCTGAAGCAGACGCTTGTTTTCCAACAAATGTAATTGCCTTTGAAGTATCCTCATTTGGATAAGAATACCATCCAATTGTGCCATAATTTCCAAAATCCTTTGGGTTTCCTTCAACTGTAATTTGATTTGGTGTAGTTACTACAATTTGTTCTGTTTTGAATATATCTCCACCTTGTTTAATAATTCCACCAACCTGCAAAGCAAAGTAGTTGAGGTCTGCGATTGCATCTTTAAGATTTACCCCAAACTGAGATGTATGAAAAAATTGTCCATGTAAAGCGGCGCCTTCTCCACCTCTGATTTCTTCTTTAGATATTCCAATATTAAAGCCACTGTCTGTTAATGCTTTTGCATGAAAAATTAAATTGCCAGCTTTATCATACCCTCTTGCAGTGCCAACACCACCCATAAAGTATTTACTCATATCTTACCTTACCTTTCTTTATTAATTTACACTATTTATTTTATTTGTAAATTCGTCTGCGTTTGTAAAAAATTCTTCTAATTTGTTTTTTTTATTTTTTCTTAAAAAACTTTCTACTTTTTTGTTAAATTTAACATTTCCAACTAATTCAGCAGTTCTATTAATTTGATATTCCATCTTCTCTTCTGCCATATTAAAACGCATTTCAAATTCACGATATGTCATTTCTAAAAAATCTTGATTTTTCAATCCAGTTTCATTTCCTAAAAAACACATTTTATCTTCAAGTGTTAAGTGCTCAATTTTATTATTTTTTACTTTTATTGTTTCATTTATAACTTCTCTTATATCTTTACTAATATAAGTATCATCATAATTTGGTATGTTTTGAAACAATATTATCTTTTTTATATCTTCAAAATCTTTGGGAGATATAACTGCTTTTATAATATTAGATTTATTACACCATATAATATGTGGTTTTTTATTTTTATCATATCTAAAATCAACATTATCAAAATGTAAACATAAGTTTAATATTTCTTTTAATTTATGAGTTTCCCACTCCCCGCTAAACCCCGGCAGGCGCTTTTTACCGGTAAGCAGTTCCTGCATAGCTCCCTGCTTGATGGCCTTTTTCTTGGCAATCAGTTTTTCCAGAGATGCAATCAGCCCGTCCATATCCGAAAGAGCTTCGGCAATTTTTTGCTGTTCATCGAGCGAAGGCAAGGGAATAGGGCATTTACCCAACACAGATTGGTCGATTGTTGTCATGGTTGCTGTTTTTGCATTGGAAATAAAGTATTTGCGGGATGCAGGTGCAACACATTGTAGATACAAATACATAGGGTTTACTTTAGCTGTGTCTGTTTTAAAACGTACCACATGGCTATCAAAAACAGTCGGCCCATCTTTACTTTTTTTATACCAGTTGCAAAATGCGATACCACTTGGAACGACT
>JAHHTR010000165.1 GCA_020024515.1 Angelakisella sp. | reverse complement strand
CAACGTAGGGGAAACAATCAAACTGAGCGTATGGGCATAACAGTCTGGAGGTAGAACTTATCTATCTCTATGGTAATCGCTTTCTCGGAACCAGCCGAAGACACCTTTCAGAATCTTTCCGATTACCCAAAACACCAGTAGTGTAACTAGAATTTCTCCCATTTATGAATATAATATATATAATCTAATGTAAAGGTACGAAAAATCAATGAGTTATCCACATATAGTATGCAAATTATTCAATCTCAGGAGTGCTATTTTCTTTATTCATAATAAAGAACGTAGTTCTAGCAATTGGAGTGCATCGCTATTATTGACAGTTTTACTCAAATCAAATTTATAATCTCTCCGTTGAAACATTATTTCAAATTCATTAGATTTTTACTAATAAGATAATCCGCAGCATCTTTATATTGGATCTTGAAGTATTTGTCAAAAACATCTTGAACGATTGATGCTACCCAGAACTCAGAACCACTTTCAGGCTGAATACCTTCTTCTATACTACACACATAATCACAGGATCTATACAGGTGCGGTTTCATAAGATATAAATATGAAAAGTGTATAGCAAATGACTGCATTAATAAATTATATAATTGTTCTAGTAAGAGTAAGCCCCTGTCATTTTGCTTTAACGATTCGGTGTCATTATTTGAAAATATTGATAGAGAATTGTAGTGTACGTTATCATTGTATTTTTGCCTTTCGTTATTCTCGTATTCTTTACAAGATGAAGAATTATTGGACTGTAATCCAAGTAATTTCCACATATCTTTGTCTATCTTTTCTATCTCACTTTTTGGTTTTTTACATTTCCAATATAATTGTTTACCTTCACTAGTCCATTCTCTAACATAGCTATTAGTAAAAATTGAATTTAGTTCCTCTTCTGTTTCTATTATTTTACTTTCATCTTGTTGTATTAATATTATGACATATAGCGCAGTTAAAATAGCATCATCATATTTTCTACTAAGTGCAAATACATCATTTAATCTACCAGCATATATTAGAATTCTTATTGATTCAAGTGTTCCTTGTATAGATGAATAAATAGTGTTACCAACAGAGTACTTTCCAGTTATCAGTATGCCATCTGCTGTGCTGCAACTACTATCAGCAATAAATCCATAGAAATAATATAAGTCCTCTAATAGCTCAAAGATTTTGTGGTTGTAATATTTAAGACCTAAACCTCTAGCTTCAATTGTCATTTTGTCATCCATTCAATTACTCTTCCTCGTGTTTTTTTCTTTTCCCAAGCGGACCTTTAAATTTACCTCTATTCAATTCCACACCAAACTTATTCAGAACACGGAATACGGAACTCTTACTTTTGAAACCGCTTATCTCCCATATGTCATCAAGAGAATGGCCGTTATTATACATTGCTACGATAGTCTTTTCTCGATCTTCTTTAGACTGTGCTACGGCACTCTTTGGAATTCGCATGTGCTTATTATTTTGCTTTTTTCGAGCATTGGCTTTGCGTAAGGCTACAACTTCTTCTGGAAGAGATCCAAATGCTTCCAAAATCTGTGAAACAGATGTTTCTGGAAACAATTCTCCTTTTGAGTCGATTTTATCGTTGATAGATATAATACGAACTACTTTAATACGACAAAATTCAATCATGGCAGACAATTCTCGACATCCTCGAACTGCATTGCTGAACTTTGATAGTATCAGTTCATCACCTCGTTCCAGATTTGCCATGAGTTGTTTCCAACGTGGACGTAACACTTCATGTTCGGAATCTTCTTCCATGATTAGTGTACAGCCGTAGCTTTCCATCCATTTCCTATCTTTGTCTAATTCATCACAATGTGCAGTGTTAAATATATAACCAATTTTTGCCATAAGAATGTATTGATTTGTATACACTGCAAATATATTCTTTTATTTTCATACTTAATCATACTTTGAAATAAAACATACTATAATCATACTTTGTTTTTTCTCTTTCTTGCAGATGTTTGCACAGATAATCATACTCTAAAGTATGAATTAAAAATATTGATAAAGTTTGATTTGAAATTGGTAAATCATTGATATTTATATATAAATTCGCTTTCGAAAAGTTAAATATCAATTGAAATGGAACGTACAAACTCACAATCAAAGTGCCAAATCATCAACTGTAAATTAACCGATATTGTTACACAAACAATCGGAAAATCAAACTTTAAATGGTTTCAGAAAACCTCTTTTTTATTGAGTGCTACATTGTTATTCTTGTGTACACTCTTGATTTTAAGTTTCTGTTCTAGCAAAGAAGAGAATAATGGATTCAAAACAAGCACTGAAGCTTATAATAGCTATGTCGGATTTCTCCTGGATCTGAAAAGTTGTGATAGTCTTTCTCTCGAGGATGCAACTGTTAAAATAAGGGAGTGGCAAGTATTGAGAGATTCAGTTTATCCACATATCTCAATTGATACAACAAAGAATTCACATGCTGGAATTTTCGCTCAGACTGAATCGGTGACAGAGGACATCAAAACAGAGCTATTCCGTTTGTCAGAGAAACATGTTCATTCATTTACAGAACTTATTAAGTTCAACAAGGTTTGTATGCCAGATCATAGATTTGCACACATTAATACTTATAAATCGGGCGTTGGAAACTTCTTCAACTCTTTGGATTCATTGAGAATACCAAACTTCTCTCCTAAACAATTGGTTCGGAATTACTCCACTTTTTTAAATCATGCACTCCAAATTGGATTTAGCGACCGTAATTCCTTATTCTCATTTTTTCGTGAAGAAGACCTGTATTTCAGAGGCTTTCTTTCATGCTTCAATGAATTTGAAGATTTAGATATGGCAGAGGTGTCGGAGCTTACAGAGAAGTGTTGTTATGAGATTCTCAAATTATCTGATAAGGAGAATATGAAGTTCGATGAACTCAAATGTTTCATGATTATGAGAACGAACCGTCGTTTGTTACAGAATGCAACGGTCTGTATTGAACACTTAAAAAAAGGTGGAAAACTATCCAAGAATCAGGCAAGTGCTTATTTATGGATGACACTGCAGCCTTTCTCAACAATTGGTCCACTAAGTCTGAATCTACTCACGATAAAAGACGAGCAGCGTTTCCTTTATTTGTCCGATAGTATGCCTTACATATTGTCCGAACTGAACGAATACCTATCAATCGATTATGACAACATCGTTTATCTACCAAAGCAGATTCTTAAAGCAACATTATACAATTTGTGATATTAACAATAAAATTCATACAGCCATGCTACAACATTTTTTAGACGAATTCCTTGCAAAAGTTCCATTGCAATTACCAAGAATTTTGGACACCACAAATATGCTGGAGCCACAACATTATGAGGACTTTATATTACTTACTTTTTCTCCTACAGAAGACTTTGACCTGGAAGAAGTCATGGATATGTTCGAGGATGATATGGAGTTGATAATGCTATATCATCATGTTCCATCACGAACCAGTAGCTTTGGACATTCGACATGTGC
>JAHHTR010000017.1 GCA_020024515.1 Angelakisella sp. | reverse complement strand
GTTTAATTATTATGTTTTTATTATTATTCAGTGCATGTGGTAATAAAATTGATGAAGTAGAAACTTTTAATAATTTTATTATTGTAGCTGATAAATATACTCCTTACGGAACCAATGTAGATACTAAATTTGTACTTACAACTCCACAGGAATATAGTGAGAAAGATATATATAAAATTTTGAGTGCAGAGCCAAACTTTGACTATACAATTAAAAAAGTAAAGGTAAGAGAGTTTGAAATAACACCAAAAACCAGTTTGGATAAGGATAAAGAGTATGTTTTTAAGCTCAAAAATACTAAAAGCGAGCCTATGAATATATCATTTAAAACTTTGGGAGATTTTAGATTTGTAAAGGCTAATGCCAATCCATCATCGTTTACTTTTCCAATAGAACTAGTATTTAATTCTGCACCGACAGAAATTGAAAAACATATCAAGATAGAACCTGAAACAGATTTCAGAATAAGTTATTGTGAGAATATGGCTGTTTTGGTTATAGATTATAATAATAAAAATAATTCTGGAAGCAAAACTTTCAATATTACAATAGATGAAAATTTGACAAATGAGTATGGAGAAAAATTAGGTAAAGCAGAGACACTGTCATATACAGTAGAGAGAAAAAATTATGAACCTACATTTCTAAGATTAACAAACTACTCCTCGAATATGTCATATTCCATTTCATCTAAAAATATGTATGAATCATTTTTAACCAACGAAGTACCTTGTATATTACTTACAAATGATAATTTACTTTATAATAGCGGAAAAAGTATGGAAGGACAAGAGGACATTAAAAATATAGATATTAATACTACTGTATATAAGATGAACTCATATAAGGATTTCGAGTATAATTTACGTATGCTTGAAATACATAGCAACATGAATCTGGAAAGTGACATATACACAGAAAGCTTTACTGAATATGCAAAGTTTTCAGAATCTTTTGATTTTGTAAAAGCAAAGGAAAATCAGGATAAATTTTTATATTTATTATTCCCAGATAAATTACCAAGCGGTTATTATGTAGTTAAAATGGAATATAAAGCAGGTAATAAGACAGGTGTACTATATAAATTAATACAAATTTCTCCATATTCATATTATTACATTCAAAATGAAAATGATGTGTGCGTATGGTTAAATGACAGTATTACAAAAAAACCTGTTGAAAATGCAAATATTAAAGTCAGTACAATTCCTTTTAAAAGATATAGTTTTGGAATTAAAAATGAAGAAGATAATTTTGTTCCCACACAACAATATCATTCTACAACAGACAAAAACGGGGTATCGAATTTAAATATTGAAAAAGCATTGTCCAAGGCTATAATAACAATGGAAAAAGACGGTTTTGTACTTTGTGATATTTTATCAAGTATTGGAAAATCTGAAAAAACATTTAATGATAAATATTTTAATGCACTTTATCTTGATAAAAAAATGTATAAACCAACTGATGAAATTTCATTTTTTGGTGTTATAAAATCAAGAAATAATATTCCACAACCCCAAAAAGTATATTTGCTTATGAAATCTTCCGTTAATCAAGATGTCAAAGATTCAATACTTCAAAAAGTAGAGGTAGATGTAAATGCAAACGGTACTTTTACAGGCAAACTCAGTTACAAAGATTTACCTGCTGGTTATTTCCAGATTATATATACGGATAATGAAAAAGGACTTTTTGATGAAGATGGAAATATAATTTATAATAGTTATGAATCAGAATATTTTACCATTTTGGATTATGTACTACCAGATTTTACTTATACATCATCATTAAATAAAGAGATATTTGGTTATGATGATAATATAGAATATACTTTTACATCTATGTTGTATGACAGTACACCTTACAGTGGCAAAGAAGTAATGGTAAATTGGAATGGGTATGGTAAAGGTGAAAATGGACTGCAAAGTTTTGTAACAAATAATAAAGGCAACATATCGGCAAATAAAAAAATAAGTGATATTTTTACTGAATATATGTCATGGAGACCTGAACAATCAGTTATTTTCGCAGAGAGTGTGGAAAGTGAGAATACACCGTTTTCATTTTTTAAACAATATGTATATTTCCCATCGGATATGATGTTAAGATTGGATATCAAAGAAAATGATAAATCAAACACACTAACAATAAATACAAACAAAATAGATTTATCAAAAATTGATGTTAACAGTCCATTAGATTATGAAAATTATGCAGAAAAAATAGTTGGAACTCCTCTTGTAAAAGATGTAGAAATTGACATAAAGAAACAAATTAGTACAAGAGAAAAAGTAGGGGAGTACTATGATCCATATCTCCGAGAGAATATTCCAAAATATACTTATGATGTGGAAATACAGGACTTTATGAAAAAAACTGTTAAAACAGATGACAAAGGTGTTGCTGTAATTACTGATTTACCGCTTGCGGAGAAAGATATAAACTATATTATATATGTAAGAGTTAAAGATGGCAGAGGTAAAATGATTGAAGAAGAAACCCATATATCTTATAATAATATGCCTTATGGTAAAGGTTACTATGACATAAAAGAAGATATATATACAATAAAATATGCACATAATAATCCAAAAAGTATTTACAACAGAATGATAAGCTTTGAAAAAGGAGAAACAATTCAATTTTCACTTTGTCAAGATAATAAACCCGTAACCTTTACTGAAAAAGATAAGTTATTGGTAAACATTACAATTAACGATGAAACAACGACAACGGTGTATGATACATCAACTGTCGATATCAAATTGGAAGATAAATTATTACCAAGATTTTATTTAAATGTCGCTTACTTTGACGGTGAACATATTTATGCGTTTGCTCCACAAGAATTTACAATCAATACAAATTCGGTTTTATTGGATATTGATGCTGAATATGACAAAGATAACCTAAAACCGGGTGAAGAAGTAACATTGAATGTCAATGTAAAAAATCCTGATAGTTCTCCTGCAAAAAATACAGACGTAGCAGTAGCGGTTACTGATGAAAAGTTAATTGCTAATTCATATGATGAATATAATATAATATTTGATCTATACAAAAGTTATAAGTATTATTTACCAACAGTACATGTTATAACTTCTTATGGAAGAGGATATTTGAACTTTATCGAACAAGGCGGAAAAGGTGGTGGAGGCGGTGATCCGTCAACAGGCGGAGGCTTGGAAATACGAAAGGATTTCAGAGACAGTTTAGGGTTTAATGTTACAAGAACTGACAGTAACGGTAATGCAAAAATAAAGGTAACTATCCCAGAATCTTTGACAGAATGGAGATTTACTTCATACTGCGTTTCACCGGAAATGTATGTTGGAAAAAATGTATCAAAAATTAAAACGACATTACCGTTCTTTGTAAAACCTGTTGTAAATAAGCATTATTTAAATGGTGATGAAGTGGCTTTCTTACTTGAAAGTTATGGTACAGACCTTAAAGACACTGATAAGATTACATATAACGTAAAACTTACAGGTAAAGATACAAATATTGAAAAGAGCGAAACAGCTAACGGTAAAGATAGAAAAGAGATAAATTTCGGTATACTGCCAATAGGTGCATATAAAGCGGAAATATCAGCAAAAAACGGCTCGTTCTCTGATGGTGTTAGCTTGGAATTTGATGTTATAGAAACAGGTACAAATATTGTAATCAACAAATGGGTAGATTTATCAAAGAATGAGAATATGCCAACAGTTACCGGTTCCCCCATAGATATCACCCTTTACAGTAAAGATTATGAAGCTTTTGTAAATGCGATGCAAACAATAGCACTTATGGATACGGGTAGAACCGATGAACTGATAGCAAAACAACTTATTGTTGATAAGTATAAAAAGTTCTATAATACTGAAATTTTACCATCAAAAGATTTTGAAGGTAATTTATCAATACTTCGATATGTTACTTTTGACGCAAAAGGTTATGATGGAATATTAAATCTTTATAAAAATTTAGGTATTCAAAGTATTGAAATTACAGGTTTGGTGGCTACTGTATATCCACAAGGTTTTATAGGAACAAATACTCTTTTAAATCTTCTGAAAAATAATATGACAAATGATAGTAAACAAAAAATTTCTTTTAATTTAGAAGATAAAACAGACATTGCAGCGGCAATAATGGGATTATATGCCTCAAATAAAGAGCAGGCAAATGAAATTAAAGGAAGCAATACTCTTGATGAATATGTTTTGGAACAAGTAGATGCTGCCGATGTCCCATTACAGGCAAAGATGTATTATATCGGAGCTATGTCATTTATAGATAAAGCGAAGTCACAGGAACTTTACAATAAATATATAAAACCTACATTTGTGGAAAAAGATGACTATTTATACATTAAACAGGAAAAAGAGAATAGGGAAGTAAGTATAACAGCAACCGCTCTTTTGGTATCAATGCTTACAGACTCAAAAGTAAATCTTGATAAAATGGTAAACTTTATTACATATAAGCAAAATAGTGTATATACACATGGTAAATGTGCATTAGAACTTGCATATTATGTTAATAATTTTGAAATTAAACCAACTGATGTTCCTATTGTTATTTATACCGAAAACGGAAAAGAGCAAGAAATCAGTCTTGATAAAGAAAAAACTTACAGAATAACATTAACAAAAAATGACTATGAAAAAGTCAAATTCAAAGCAAAATCAGGTAATGTTATAGCACAAGTTCATTATGTTGGCAAACCAAAAGACAATGGTTTTGTAAATGCAGATTTTATAAAAGTAAACCGTACAATAAAGCCGATTAATGACAATAAAAAAGACAAGTCAATGGTTACATACACAATAAATATGACAGCAGATGCTCCAACAGGTATGTATACAATAACTGAATTTATTCCTACAAATAAGAGATTATTACCAAAACGAATAGAAAATAATTACTATTACACTATGGACAATGATATGCAAAACCAAAAGATAAAGATTAATTTCTATTATAATTCAGATGATAATAAACCAATAGTAATTTCATATTTGTTGCAAGATTTATTATCATCAAAGACGGTAAATGATGATATATACATTGTTCATAATGATACAGGCAGAGGTATACTTATAGAAAATAAAAGTGATACTAAACTATTGTCTACAACTGCACAAAATCTGATAGAACAAAAGGAACAAGACAGAGATATTAACGAAGGAGCAAAAAATGAGTACATAATATCTGTTGCCGATGATATATTGAGTGAGATTATAAAACCTAATATGGACGATATAACAAAATTACGCGCAATATATGACTATATTATTCGTAATAATAAATTTAGTGATCCAATAGCACTCGATATATGGAGATATAGGGGAGATTCCAACCAAGTTCCAAGCTATATTGAGCAGCGAGCAATATCACCAATGCTTTTTGGATATGGTATGTGTGAAGATTATGCGGCAGAATTTGTTCTACTCGCACGTCGTTTGGGTTTTGAGGCTGAATATGTATTTGGTATGACAGTGTCAGTAAAAGGAGACTATGTTGATCATGCGTGGGCTGTTGTAAAGCTAGATAATAATTGGTATCATGTTGATCCACAGTTAGAAGATAATATTATGTTAAACGGCAAAATACAAAACCGTTATTTTATGCGTGACGATGCTACAATATATCGTGATCATCGTTGGGGTGAAAATTTAATTAATTTTAGATGGGATTTGTCAGAAGAAGATAAAATACACATAGCAAATAACTTAACACCACCAAAATGTACGGGAAACATTCCATCAAGTGGTATACAGCCATTTACAAAAAATGAAGTACAGCCGATAGATACAATTAATTCAATGCTCATACAAGAGAAGAATTCATATATACAAAAAAATGGTGATTTAAATACCATAAAATTAAATTTTGAGCCACCAATGGTAATTAATCCATAAAAAATCTCTCTCCACTTGTTTATTGTGGAGAGAGATTTTTTCTTTAATAGAATTAGTATTAATTATTTATATACCCTTTACTTTTGAAGGGATAACTTTGCGGATTGATTTAAGCATTTTCTCATCAGGCTCAAAAAAGATTCTTTCAAATCCTTTTTCACCGTTGATTATCATAAAATATCTTCCGGAGGCTGATGGTGATGAACTATAATCAATATTTTGTGATACATTTCTATTTAAATCATCGCTAAAATCGTTACTTACAGGAGCAAGAACTTCTACCTTTTCACGAAGATTAATTTCTTTTAGTTTTTTTCTCTTTTGCTGTCCGTATATAACATCAAAAGTAAGTTCTCCATTCGAAAGTGAATATTCATATTCTATATTTGTACGTGTCCAAAGTACCCAACCTCCAAATGCTGCACCAAGAATAAGTAGAGGCGCAAGCATTCTGAAATAACGCATAGCTATTATAAATACTGCTGCCACACCCAAAATAATCGCAGCTTTTATTAAGATTTCTTTTGCATTGGGCTTTTTTGCAATCAATCGTTCAACAAAAACGTCATCCATATTTTTACCAACCTTTTTATAGTATTTTTTATTAAAACAATATTAATCTCCCTTATAGAAGAGGGATTTGCTGTTTAAGAAAAAATTATTGCTTAGAATTTAGCCATTTTTCAATAATATTGCAAGTTTCTTTTAAACAACCTTCATCAAGTGGTGCTTTTAGTCCTACTGAATGTACAAGCTCAATAAATGTCTTTGTACCACCCATTTTTACAAAGTTTAGATATGTTTCCCAAGCTTTTTTATTGTCTTGTAGGAACAAAGCGAAAATTTGTAGTGCAACAGTTTGTGCCATACAATAATCAATATAGTAGAAAGGATATAGATAAATGTGAAGTTGTCTTTGCCAACCTGAACCTCTGCTATAAAATGGCAGATTGTCAAAATCTATATATGGTCTGAATTGTTTTTCGAGTTTTAACCATTCTTGATTTCGTTCTTCGGGTGTCAATTCAGGATGAGAATATATTATCTCTTGGAAGTTATCAACCATTGTACCGTATGGTATAAATATCAGTGCATCTTGTGTATGTGAAATTTCATACTTGTTTGTATCTTGTTTAAAGAAATTGTGGTGCCACGGGCTTGTTAAAAATTCCATACTCATAGAGTGTGTTTCGCAAGCTTCCATTGATGGATCACGTAGGCAAGAATATTCTATTTCTTTGTCGGCAATATATGCTGCAAATGCATGTCCTGCTTCGTGTGTCAGAACATCAACATCTCCGGAAGTTCCGTTAAAGTTTGAGAAGATGAACGGACAATGATATTCAGACATTTGTGTGCAATATCCACCGGGAGCTTTGCCATCTTTTGCCAAAACATCGAATAATTCCATATCAAACATAAGCTCAATAAAGCCTTTTGTTTCTTCACTCATTTCACTGTACATAGTTTTTGCGGCAGCAAGTAATTCATCCGGTGTGCCTTGTGGTGTAGCATTACCGTCCGGATAGAAAAATACATCATCATAAAATTTAAGACTGTCAACACCAATATCTTTTTGTTGTTTTTCTTTAATTTTTGCAACAAGTGGTACAAGGTCTTCTATAACTTGTTTACGAAAACTTGCAACGCCTTCCGGACCGTAGCAGTTACGCTTTTGTCTAATGTATCCAAGTTCAACAAAGTTTTTAAATCCCAATTTTTTAGCTTGTTCTGTACGATTTTTTACAAGCTCATCATATATTTTATCAAATTTTTCACGGTTTTCATCAAAGAATTTGCCTTCTGCCTCATAAGCGGCTTTTCTTACATTTCTATCTTTATGCTGTTTGTATGACGCAAGTTTTGCAATGGTAAGAGTATCTCCCATAAATGGAATTTTTGCACTTGCATACAGCTTTTGATATTCTGTTTGAAGTTCATTTTCCTTTTGCATTAATGGTATTATTTCCGGGGAAAATGCTTTTTGTTCAAGTTCAAGATTTAAAAATACAATTTTACCAAGAGTTTCTTCTAATTCTTGACGGAATTTTGAATTTAAAAGTTCATTATTGAAAAGTTGTATTTTCTCTTGAATTAAAGGTGAATTTTCATCATAAAATTGTTTTTCCTCTTCATAAAATTTATCACGAGTATCAACTGTGTTACGTATATATGCAATAGTCGACATTGAATAGAAAGAACCTGTTGTTTTCTCAAAATCTTTTAATATTTCCAGTTGTTTTTGTGCGCTGCTAGCTTTTTTAATTTTTTCAGTATAACCTTCGATAGAAGATAAAAACACATCTAAATTTGGTCGTTTATATGGAAATTCATTGAATTTCATGTAAAAACACTCCTTTATATAAAAAATTTGATATTTGTTTATGTATTAGTATAATAAGATTTACAAATAAAGTCAATGAATAAAGAGTTAATTCAGAAAAAAGTTTACATTAAAAATGAATTTTATAAATTTTTTCTTGCAATATTGCAATATTTATATATACATATATTCAATTTATATAACTTTATTGGCAAAAACAGAAATTCTTTCATATAATATGCAAGAAGGATAATTTAATACTTGCAAATTAATTTGGTGTATAGTATTATATAAACATATTAAACAACGGAGGTTTTTAAAATGAAAATCCCTTATGCAAAAATGAAAAGTTATGAGTTAAAGCAAGAATTATCAAAACTTAAAATGATATATAATGAGTGTGTTGAGCAAAATTTAAAATTGGATATGTCACGTGGAAAGCCGAATTCTGAGCAGTTGGATTTGTCAATGGGTATGCTTGATACAGTAAATTCAGTAACAGGAACTTTTTCGGAAAGTGGTGTGGATTGTCGTAATTATGGCATTCTTTTGGGAATTCCTGAAGCAAGAAAAATTATGGCAGATTTACTTGAATGCGACCCAAGCGAAGTAATGATAGGCGGAAATTCAAGTTTGAATTTAATGTTTGATGCAGTATCCAGAGCATTTACATTAGGCGTATACGGTTCAGATAAACCATGGTGCAAGGAAGAAGAAATTATATTTTTGTGTCCTTCACCAGGGTATGACAGGCATTTTTCAATTTGTCAGCATTTTGGTATAAAAATGATACCGATAGCTATGAATGAAGATGGACCAAATATGGACGATATAGAGTATTATGTAAATAATAATCCCAGTGTAAAGGGTATTTGGTGTGTACCTAAATATTCAAATCCAACAGGTATAACATATTCCGATGAAGTTGTAAAAAGATTTGCAAATTTAAATCCAGCAGCTAATGATTTCAGAATTTTTTGGGATAATGCCTATGTTATACATCACTTATATGAAGATAAGGAGGATAAACTTTTAAATCTGTTTTCTTTATTAAAGGAAAATGGAAAAGAGAATATGTTGTTTGAATTTTCTTCAACATCAAAAATATCATTTGCTGGTGCAGGAATTTCAGCAATGTGTGCTTCAAAGGCAAATGTAGCACTTACTGAAAAACAACTTGGAGACCAAACTATCGGCTTTGATAAAATATCGCAATTAATGCATGTAAGATACTTTAAAAATGTAGATGGTGTAAAAGCTCATATGAAAAAGCATGCAGAGCTTTTAAGACCGAAGTTTATTCTTGTAAATGATATTTTGGAAAGAGAATTGAGTGAATTAAATATTGCTGAGTGGACAAAACCTAACGGAGGATATTTCATATCCCTTGATGTTGATAATTGTGCAAAAAGAGTTGTATATTTGTGTGCAAATGCAGGAGTAAAACTTACAAATGCTGGTGCGACATATCCTTATGGTTTAGATCCATACGACAAAAATATACGTATAGCACCATCATACCCATCATTAGAAGAACTTGAACAAGCAACAGAATTATTGTGTTTATGCGTAAAAATAGCAACTATTGAATATTATTTAACAATAAATATATAAAAATATATAAGTCTATTAACAAATTCTACTTGTTAATAGACTAAATTTATGTTAAAATGGGAACATTGAGTTTATATAACTCTTTTAAATAATTTAAATATAGGGGTAAACGCAGTGAAATCAAAAATTTTAAAAGTTCTTATTTTATCTGCACTACTTGTTACTACAATGGTAGCGTGTGGAAATAAGACAGATAAAGAGTCAAGTAAAACTGATAATACAAGTAGTTCAGTGACAGAGAGCACTGATACAAGCAAAACAGAAAATAATAAAACAGAAGCTGAGGTTATTGGCATGACAAATTATTTTGATATTGAAGAGCAAGAGGTAAAACTTGTACAATTTGGTGATTATTCTAACTTGCCAAAAGCAACACTACACACAACAATGGGAGATATAGAAATTGCATTTTTCCCTGAATATGCACCAAAAACAGTAGAAAACTTCTTAACACATGCAAAAGAAGGTTATTATGACGGACTTATTTTTCATAGAGTAATCAATGACTTTATGATACAGGGCGGTGATCCACAGGGAACAGGAATAGGCGGAGAAAGTATCTGGGGTGAACCATTCCAAGATGAATTGTCACCACAACTATATAATTTCAGAGGTGCTATATCAATGGCAAACAGTGGTGTAGATACAAATGGCAGCCAATTCTTTATTGTTCAATCAAAAGGTAATCAATTTGCAAATCTTCCTGATATGCTATACAGCAATAGAGTACAAAACAATATCGAACGCATACAAAAAAATGTAAATAAGATGCTAGCAGAAGGTAAGGACAAAAAAGAAATAGAGCAATATATTACAGAAGAAAACAAAAAAATAGAAGCTACCATAAATGCAGGTGTACCTGAATATTATGGAAAAATGCTTGAACCTGTTATCGCGAAATATCAAGAAGTAGGCGGAACACCACATCTTGACAATAAGCACGCAGTTTTTGGCCAAGTAATAAATGGAATGGACGTAGTTGATAAAATTGCTGCCGTTGAGCAAAATCCACAGAACAATAAACCTGTGACAGATGTAGTTATTAATTCTATAACAGTAGTAGGATACGATAAATAATTTTTAAAATTAATTTTATCCTTGACTTTTTACAATATTTGATATATAATCGAGAAAATGCAATGAAAAGAACCAGTAAGTAAATGATTTCATCAAAAGAGAGCTTTTGTTGGTGTGAAAAAGTGTTGAAATTTTACCGAATACATCTTGGAGCAGCTACTTGAACAAATTATATTGTATAATTTAAGTAAATCTAGTCGGGTGCAACCGTTATATTGCAGAAGTATTATTTGTACTTCATGAGGAAGATATGGTGACATATCTTTAAATACGAGGTGGTACCGTGATTTTTTCACCCTCTGTACTTTTACAGTGCAGAGGGTTTATTTTTTTGTGTGACTTTCTTCATTGTAAAGACAAAATAATATCGAATTTAAAAAAGGAGAAAAGAAAGATGAACAACATTTTTGATGAACTACAAAGACGTGGCTTTATTGCCCAAATGACACATGAAGAAAAAATTAAAAACAAGCTAAACAATGAAAAAACAGTATTCTATATTGGCTTTGATGCAACAGCAGATAGCTTGCATGTAGGACATTTTTTGCAACTGGTTGTAATTAACCATATGATAAAAGCCGGCCATACACCTATTTTGTTATTGGGTACAGGTACAACAATGGTAGGCGATCCAACAGGTAAAACAGATATGCGTAAAATGTTGACACCTGAAGAAATAAACTACAATGCCGATAGATTTTTGGAGCAAATGGGAAGACTTGTTCCACTTGATAAATGTATAGTTGCACGCAATGGTGATTGGCTAATGAATATGAACTATATTGAACTTTTGCGTGATGTCGGTGTACACTTTACAGTAAACCGTATGCTTACAGCAGAATGTTTTAAATCTCGTTATGAAAGAGGACTTTCATTTATTGAATTTAATTATATGATAATGCAAAGTTACGATTTCTTAAAATTGTTTACAGAGCATAACTGTACTTTGGAACTTGGTGGAGACGACCAATGGTCAAATATTATCGGTGGTGTAGAACTCGTTAGACGTGTTAAAAGTGAAGAAGTTTGCGGTATGACATTTAAACTTCTTACAACAAAAGAAGGTAAGAAAATGGGTAAAACAGAGGGTGGAGCTGTTTGGCTTGATGCAAACAAATACTCACCATACAATTTCTTCCAATACTGGAGAAATGTATCTGATGATGATGTTATAAACTGTCTAAAATTATTGACATTCTTACCTATTGAAGAAATAGAAGCTATGGAAAAATGGCAAGGTAGTGAATTAAACAAAGCAAAAGAAATACTTGCTTACGAAGTTACAAAGTTTGTACATGGAGAAGAAGAAGCAGATAAAGCGATGGCAAGTGCGAAAGCTGTATTTGCAGATGGTTCGCATGACGAAAATATGCCGACAACAGAGCTTACAGATGCAGATTTCACAGAAGATAAAATAGGTCTGTTGGACTTGCTTGTAAAAACAAAATTATTGCCATCAAAAGGTGAGGCAAGAAGACTTGTTCAACAAGGTGGAGTTACTCTTAATGATGAAAAGGTGACAGAACCTACACTATTTATTGATAAAGATACAGTTAAAAATACTGTGATAATTAAAAAAGGTAAAAAAGTATTCCATAAAGTTATATTAGTATAACAATAAAAAGTAAATAAATTTTATGTAGAGTAAAAATTTTTGTGTGTTTTTGTCGAATATATAAAAAAACTATGTTTATTATTTGACAATGTCAAGTTTTTAGTGTATACTCATAGTACTATGATAAAGATATTAATGTCAGTGCAAAATTAAATTTAATTTACATTATTGCAATAAACCAACTGACATTTTTATACTGGGATTGAACATTCTTGTTCAATCCCTTTTATATTTCAAATACAGATAAAAAAACGCCATATCGTTGTAATAAACATTGGCGTTTTTTGTTATACTGTATTTTAAAAATGAGCATCTATTTCCATATATGGTTTTCCGTTTAATGTCATATTGGCAAAATTTCCTTCCAAATACTCATAGTAACCTTGTGAACCTATCATAGCAGCATTGTCGCCACAAAGTTTAAAGTCAGGCATATATAATTTGATATTATTTTTTTTGCATTCTTGTGTGGCTCTACGACGTAGCCAACTATTTGCCGATACACCGCCTGCTATCGCAAGTGAATTATAATTTAAATCTTTTAGTGCTTTTTCTGTTCTGTTCCATAGTATATCTGCAACTTTGTTGCAAAAAGATGCAGCCATATCTTCACGTACAATTGCAATGCCTTTTTGTTCAGCATTGTGTACAGTATTTATTACAGCAGTTTTTAATCCTGAAAAACTGAAATCATACTTACCTTCTGTATGTGGTGTAGGTAGGGGATAGGTGTTTGGATTTCCTGTCTGCGATAATTTATCGAGTAGTACTCCACCGGGATATGTAAGACCGACAGAGCGAGCCACTTTGTCAAAAGCCTCACCTGCGGCATCGTCACGTGTCCTGCCGACTACCCTGAAACGTGTGTAGTCCAAAACTTCTACAATGTGACTGTGTCCACCTGAAACAACCAAACAAAGGAATGGTGGTTTCAATTCAGTATTTGTTATATAGTTTGATGCTATATGTCCACGAATATGATGAACGGGAATAAGTGGTTTTTCAAGTGACATTGCAAGGCCTTTGGCAAAATTTACACCAACAAGTACAGCACCTATTAATCCGGGAGCTGTGGTTACAGCAATAGCATCAATCTCATTTGACTGCATATTTGCATCTAAAAAAGCTTGTTCTACAACAGAAGTAATATTTTCGATATGTCTGCGAGAGGCGATTTCTGGAACAACACCACCGTATTTTTTATGTTCTTCTATTTGTGTGTTGACAACAGATGATATAATTTTACGTCCATCTTCTACAATAGCTGCTGCTGTTTCATCACAAGAAGTTTCAATAGCTAAGATTTTCATTAAATTATTCTCCCATGTTTAATTCTTTAATTTTGTCAATAATGTCTAACAAAGACTCAGCATTTAAATCTACTTTTTCACTTAGTTCTTCATTAATTTTAAGTAAATCTTCTATAAATACAGTATATACACCTGCACTTAAACAAGAGCGAATACCGTTTAATGAGTCCTCAATACCGATACAATCCTTTGGTTCAAGTCCCAATGAATTTGCTGCCAAAATAAATATATCAGGTGCGGGTTTTCCGTTTTGAACCATATCTCCTGTAATTATTTCATCAAAGTAATCAAGGATTTTACCGTATTTTAATGTATGTTCGGCATTTTTTCTGACAGTAGATGTGGCTACTGCTGTTTTAATGTTGTTTTCTTTTAGATAATTAAGCAGTTCCAAAGCACCTTTTTTTAATTTAACACCTTCATTTTCCTTTATTGAAGTATAATTTTTCAGTACATTGTCATAAAATTTGTCATAATCTATTTCATCTTCGTATATATCCAAAACTACTTTTTTGAAATTTTGTGTAGATACACCGCGTACTCTGTTTAATACATCATCTTTGCATTCCAAATTTTGTTCTTGCAGTGCAAGAGCTATACTTCTGCTGAATACTGTCTCGGTATCTGTAAGAGTACCATCCATATCAAATAAAACACCTTTAATCTTGCCCATACTATTTTTCCTTTTCTTCCATAAAATTTATTGTTTAAAATATTTTGTCATTATTATAGCATTTTCGGTAGGAAAACTATAAAAATTTTTTCTTAGCCCAACATTTTTAAAATTATATAAATTATATAATTTTATTGCATTTGTATTACTTTCACGCACTTCCAAAGAAATAAAAGAAAGTTTTTTATTTTTAGCCATAAAAATAAGTTCATTAATTAATGTTTTGCCAATACCTTTTCTACGATGGTGAGGAAGTACAGCAATGTTAGTAATGTATCCCTCATCAAGAACTGTCTGCAATCCAACATATCCCAACACAGTATTATTTTCAAGGTATACAAGCAAAGCAGATGAGTTTTTTTTAATTTCATCTGTCAGCGATTTTTCGCTCCATGGTTCACTAAAACAAGTTTTTTCTATTTCTGCTAATTGTTTAATATATTCTGTGTCTGTGTCTTTTAGTGTATATATCATTTAATGTGCCTTTCCCCAGTTTTCACCAACATTTATATCCGCAATCATCGGTACGGAGAATTTAACAGCATTTTCCATAGCATTTTTAACAATAGATTTTACTTGTTCAACATCTTTTTCTTTTGCCTCGATTATAAGTTCGTCATGAACCTGTAAAATTAATCTTGCATCAAGCTTAGCATTTTTAAGTTCTCTGTAAACATTAATCATTGCAATTTTGATTATATCGGCAGCTGTTCCCTGAATAGGCATATTTTTCGCCACTCGTTCACCAAAACTACGTAAATTGTGATTACTGCTCTTTAATTCTGGTAAATATCTGCGTCTTCCAAAATATGTTGTAACGTATCCATTTTCTTTTGCTGTCATCACAGTATTATCAAGATAATTTTTTACACCTTCATAAGTTTTCAGATAATTTTTGATATAGCCGTCAGCTTCGCTAACAGTTACACCGATATCTTTTGACAGTGAAAATGCACTTATGCCATATACGATACCAAAGTTGACCGCTTTTGCTCTGCTACGCATTTGTGATGTAATAAAAAGCGGTGGCAAATCAAAAACTTGTGATGCTGTATTTGTGTGTATATCTTCTCCGCTTAGGAATGCATCTGTCATATTTTGGTCATTTGCCAAAGAGGCAAGTACACGCAGTTCAATTTGAGAATAGTCCGCATCAACAAGTGTGTAATTATCATTTGCGATAAAGAAGGTTCTCATTTTTGCTCCCGCCTCTGACCTTATCGGTATATTTTGCAAATTTGGTTCAGTAGAGCTTATTCGTCCTGTACGTGTTTCGGTTTGATTAAATGAAGTGTGGATAATATCATTATCATCGCCTACTTTCAGTAATCCATCAACATACGTTGTTTTAAGTTTGTTATATTTACGATATTCCAGTATTTTTGCAATAATTGCGTGATGTGGAATAAGTTCTTCCAATATTTCTGCATTTGTGGAATATCCGGTTTTTGTCTTTTTGGCACAGGGAAGTTGCAGTTCCTCAAATAATACCACAGACATTTGTTTTGGTGAGTTAATATTAAATTCGTGTCCTGCAAGTTCATATATTTCTTTTTCTAAATTTTTAATTAAAGCAGTAATTTCCTCACCGTAATTTTTTAACGCAACAGTATCTATTTTAAATCCATAAATCTCCATTGAAGCCAAAACTTCTGCAAGAGGAAGTTCTATATTATAATATAAATCATCTTGCTTATTATTTTCTATGGTTTTCTTTAAAAATTGATACAAATTCATCATTGAACAAGCATTATTTACAATGATACTGTCTTCTGCGATACTATTATAGTTTATTCCATATTCTCCGCAAAGTTTTTGTACAGTGTATTCAACTGAATCGGGACTTAGAATATACCCTGCAAGGGAGATATCGAAAGCAATATTTTGTGGTTCAATATTATTTTTTATGCAGTATCTGTAAATAGATTTTGTTTCTGTACAAATTTTATCAATTTTACTTACAAATAATAAATTTATATCACTACTGTCTGTTAAAAGCATATATAATCCATTGTCATTTGAAACGGCAATATTTATTATATCATCATTTTTACAATCCAATGCGATAAAGAGGTCTTTACTATTTTCTAATATTTTGTTGAAATTTTCTGCGAGTTTAAATTCAATTTTTACTTCTTCCTGTATTTCTGTTGTATCAATAGGCAAATTATCAGGAATATTAAGTCCATAGCGTTTAATAAGCGAATGAAGTTCCAGTTTTGAAAATATTTGATATAGTTTATCATTGTCAAGTGGATTGTTTTGTGTTATTGTATCAAAATCATTTAACGGAACATTGCAATCAATAGTACCGAGTTTATGACTAAGTTCAGCCATTTCCTTTCCTTCAATAAGTTTTTTGCGTATGGAAGGTGTAGTTTCAATATTATCTATGTTACTGTAAATTTTATTAACACTACCATATTTTTTTATTAGTGCAAAAGCGGTTTTCTCTCCTATTCCTTTTACACCCGGAATATTATCTGATGAGTCTCCCATAAGTGCTTTTGTTTCTATAAGCTGTAAAGGGGAAATATCATATTTTTGCATAACTGTTTCCGGTGTCATTTGCAAATAGTCAGTATTGGTAGCAAGCATTACAGTAGTATGCTCATTTACAAGTTGTAGAGAGTCTCTGTCACCTGTTATCAAAAATGTATCACCGTTATTTTTTGCACACATCTGTGATAATGTGCCCAAAATATCATCAGCCTCGTAACCCTCCATAGTCACTATCGGGTATCCCATTAATGTGATAATTTCCTTTATATATGGTAATTGTGAAGCAAGTTCCTCAGGCATACCTTTTCGTTGCGCTTTATATTCAGTATACATTTTATGCCTAAATGTAGGGTGCTTTAAATCAAATGCAAATACGGTCCTATCCGGTTTAATCTCATCTGTTAATTTTTTTATAATATTAAAAAAACCATATATTGCATTTGTATACTGTCCATCTTTTGTAGTTAATATTTTAATTCCGTAAAAGGCTCGGTTTAATATACTGTTAGAATCTACAACACAGAGTTTCATTTTTACCTCCGAAAAATTATTTAAGTTTATATTATAGCATAGTTTACGATATAAAGATAGTATAGATATTATTGTATCATAAAACTTGTGCTTTGTCATTTTTTGATGTATAATTTTTATTATAGAGCAAAATTTAAGCGTTATACATAAATTGGTTATTTTAAATATTATGTTAAATGTGCAAAGTGCTGATATAAAAAAATAAGGAAGTGTTTTATATAAAAATTGGTAATGTAGAAATTAAAAAGACAGCCGCACTTGCTCCTATGGCGGGAACAGCCGACAGAGCATTCAGAACAACTTGTGAAGAATATGGTGTTGCGTATACAGTAGGGGAGATGGTAAGTGCAAAAGGACTAATACAAGGCAGTTTGAAGTCCGGAAAGCTAATGGAGAGAGACTTTGCAAATATTCCTTTTGCTGTACAGCTTTTCGGAGCAGATCCATACGATATGGAAAAAGCGGTAGATTATTGTATGGAGTATAAACCTGATATAATAGATATAAATATGGGGTGTCCCGCACCCAAAATAGCAGGAAACGGCGGTGGAAGCGCTTTAATGAAAGATATTAAGCTTTCTGAAAAAATTATAAAAGCAGTAAAAAGAGCTTCTCCTGTTCCTGTAACAGTAAAAATACGCAAAGGTTGGGACGAAAACAGTGTAAATGCTGTTGAGTTTGCCAAAATGTGTGAAAGCGTCGGTGCAGATGCTGTAACTATTCATGGCAGAACACGTAAGCAGATGTATGCACCGCCTGTTGATTGGGATATTATCAGAGAAGTTAAGAATACAGTAAAAATTCCAATAATAGGTAATGGCGATGTGATAACGCCAGAAGATGCAAAAAGAATGTATGAGCATACAAACTGTGATTTAGTTATGATAGGTAGGGGAGCACTAGGTAGACCATGGATTTTTTCTCAGGTAGAGCAGTATTTATCAATAGGGGAGTATGACAATGATCCAAAAATAGAAAAACAAATGGAAATAATGAGAAAACAAATTAAGTTAATGGTGCAAAATAAGGGAGAAAAAGTCGCATTCAGTGAAGCACGTAAGCACTGTGCATGGTATATCAAAGGTATAAAAAGTGCTGCAAAATTAAGAGTATTGTGTGGAAGTATCAATTCATTCGATGATATTGATGAATTAGCGAAAAAAATCATCGAACTTGGTGTATAATGTGATATTGTTACATAAAAAAGTAAGGTTTTATATTATAATTAATTTAAATTCATTTATGGAGGTAAAGGATATGAAATTAAAAGGAACAAAAACTGAAAAAAATATAAAAGATGCATTGGCAGGTGAGTCAATTGCTAGAAATAAATATACATATTTTGCTGAAAAAGCAAAAGAAGAAGGCTTGGAAGAAGTGGCAGCACTATATGAACGTATGGCAAGAAACGAAAGTCAACACGCAAAAATATGGTATAAATATCTATTTGGTAATATTAAAGACACTATGTCAAATCTATCTGATTCAGCTTTGAGCGAAGGTTTTGAGTATCAAAATATGTATCCTTCTTTTGCAAAAACAGCAAGAGAAGAAGGTTTAGAAGAAATTGCGCAAATGTTTGAAAAAATAGCAGCTATTGAAAATAATCACGAACTTACATTTATGAAAGCGATGTCAAGTCTCTCTGAAAAAAGTACTGATTTTGAACCAGAACAAGACGAAAACACAAAAAAATATAAATATCGCTGTGTATTTTGCGGAGATGTTTCGGAAGAACCGAAAAATGTTTGTCCTGTTTGCAAAGCCATAGGAGCTTACCAACATATATGATTAGCTATATAGTATAATTTTATTGTGATGTTGCACAAAAGTACATATCAATATTATAACAAAATATCAATATTCAAACTTTTTTGTATAATAATTAACAATTTGATATTGCATTTATATTTTTTTATTGTATAATTAATTATGTCGAAATGACTTAATTTCGTAAATTAATAATTTAATCAGGGGGATATTAGATATGTCAACTAAAGCGTATTTTTCACATGAGGAAATTAAACCAGGCAAGGCAGCCTTTTCAAAAACTCGTTCGATAATTGAGGCAGCTTTTTATGGTAATAACGTAATTAAAGTTAATACATTAAAAGAGGCTTATGAACTGGCAAAAAATGCCCCGGGAACAGTTGTTACAGACCAAGTTGTATATAGAGGCGAAGAATTTGGCCTAGAAAAAGATGCAAGAGTGCTACTATTTAACGATGGTTCTATAACAGGTCGTTATGCTCCTGCTCGTCGTATCACAGGTAAACCTGGCACAAACACAACAGAACTAGATAAAATAGTTATGGATGCTGTTTATGATACACGTTGGAAAACACTATATCATGCAGAAGTATACATAGGTCTTGATAAAGAATTTATGGTAAAAGCACACTTGTTAATTCCTGAGGGTGAAGAGAATATACTATATAACTGGATGCTAAACTTCCAATATATGTCTGATGAATATGTAAAGATATATAAAGATTCTAAACCTGTTGGTGACGAACCTGATATCTATATTTTCTCTGACCCACAATGGGTCGGTGCACCGGGTAGAGAGGATATAACAGATCCAAATTGCCTATGCTATTTTAATACAGATACAAACTGCGCTGCTATTTTGGGTATGCGTTACTTTGGTGAGCACAAAAAAGGTACATTGACATTAGCTTGGGCTATTGCTAACCGTAACGGTTACGCTTCATGCCATGGTGGTCAAAAAGAATATACGCTTGAAGATGGTTCAAAATATGTTGCAGCTGTATTTGGTTTATCAGGCTCAGGTAAGTCGACAATCACTCATGCTAAACATAACAACAAATATCCATCTATCAAAGTTCTACATGATGATGCTTTCATTATCAATGCTGAAAGCTGTTCTTCAATAGCACTTGAACCAACATACTTTGATAAAACAGCTGACTATCCTATCACTTCACCTGACAACAAATTCTTGTTAACAGCTCAAAACTGCTCAGCTACACTAGATAATGAGGGTAAAGTTGTTTTAGTGACAGAAGATATCCGTAACGGTAACGGTCGTGCTCTTAAATCAAAACTTTGGTCACCAAACCGTGTTGATAAGATTGAAGCTCCTGTAAACGCAATTTTTTGGATTATGAAAGACCCAACAATCCCACCAATAGTAAAACTAAAAGGTGCTTCACTTGCATCAGTAATGGGTGCAACGCTTGCTACAAAACGTTCAACAGCTGAACGTCTAAAAGAAGGTGTAGATCCAAATGCTCTTGTTGTTGAGCCTTATGCAAACCCGTTCCGTACATATCCACTGGTAAATGACTACGAGAAATTTAAGACACTTGTTGAGAGCAAAAATGTTTCTTGCTACATAATCAATACAGGTGATTTTATGGGTAAAAAAGTACAACCAAAAGATACACTCGGTGTTATTGAAGCTGTTGTTGAAGGTAAAGCTAACTTCAAAACATGGGGACCATTTAAAGATATTGAAATCTTTGAGTGGGAGGGCTTTATTCCAGATCTTAACGATGCTGAATATGTTAAACAACTACAAGCTCGTATGAATGACCGTCTACAATATGTAGAGAGCCTAAACGAATTAGAGGCAGGATACAACAAATTGCCAGAAGATGCAGCGGCTGCTATCCGAGCTGTTGTTGAACAAGCAAAAACACTTTAATTTGAATATATTGCCTAAGAAATTAAGATAAGCTTATAAATTTAATTTTATTGATAATGTATGATAAGTAGCTAAGAACATTATTATATTCGTTTTTTGAGTATTGCGAGAATATTCCGAAAATTCACAAGATATTTTTAAAACTTCTATTATAATTTATTATATAAAATAGTGCCTTATATTTTCTGTACATATCAAAAATGATTTATTAATAATATTTTCTTACAATAAATCTAATAAAAAAGCTATTGATTATCTGTAATAGATTTTCAATAGCTCTTTTTATTTATGTAATATTTTTATTTAATATTGTTGATTATTTCATCAATAATATTATTTGCAACTTCACTTTTTGACATAATCGGCAATTCCTTTGCGGAGTCTTTCGTTATAATTGTTACAATATTTGTATCTACACCAAAACCTGCGCCTTCAACGTTCAAATTGTTCGCAACTATCATATCTACATTCTTTTTTACTAGTTTTTTTGTACTGTTTTCTATAAGGTTTTCTGTTTCCATAGAAAATCCGCAAATAAACTGATTTTCATTTTTGTTATGCCCTATGTATGACAGTATATCATCTGTTGCTTTTAGTTTTATTTCCAATTTGCTTTCACCTTTTTTTATTTTATTATCTGCACATATTGTTGGTGTAAAATCGGAAACAGCAGCCGCTTTTATAATAATATCATAATTATTATGGATATCTTTTATTGTGTCAAACATGCTTTTGGCATTTTTAGTATAAATTGTTTCTATAAATGGAAGTTTTCGGAGTGTTGTAGGTGCTGATATCAATGTAACATCTGCGCCCCTGAGCATACATTCATAAGCCATGCTGTAACCCATTTTTCCTGTTGAGTGATTAGTTATATATCTTATCGGATCAATACTTTCCTGAGTCGCTCCTGCACTTACAAGAATACGTTTTCCTATTAAATCTTTTTTGTTATTAATAGCACGTTCAATACACGTTAATAATGTTTCATTATCAGGTAGTTTTCCTTTTCCAACATCACCACAAGCCAGCAAACCTTCAAAAGATTCAACAATATCAAATCCGTCATTTTTCAAAGCTTCAATGTTTCTCTGTGTTGCTACATTTTCAAGCATTGTAGTATTCATTGATGGAGCGACTATTTTGGGACATTTACAAGCTAAAATCTGTGTAGTTAAAGCATCATCAACTATACCATTTGCAAGTTTTCCTATTACATTTGCGGTTGCGGGAGCGACAATAACCACATCTGTCTTTTTGGCAAGCGATATATGATGTACATCGAAAATACCGGTTCTTGCGAAAGTATCGGTAACACAAGGATTATTTGTAAGAGTTTCAAAAGTAAGTGGTGTAATAAATTCTTGTGCGTTTTTTGTCATAACCACATTAACATCGTATCCTTTTTTTACAAGATAGTGAGCAAAATCCGCCATTTTGTATGCGGCAATACCACCGGTTACCCCTAATAGTACAGTCTTATTATTCATATATACTCCTCCTTATAAAAATAGACCTTTTCTTTTTGATAAGAAAAAGCCTATTTATTATTTATTAATCAAGTTTTTGTTTTCCCGGATATTTTCTTCCGATAAAATCTTCCGGATTTAATTGTTTACCATTTATAATTACTTCAAAGTGAAGATGTACACCGTAAGCATTACCTGTTGCTCCCATATAACCCAATAGCTGTCCTTTACGAACATATTGTCCTGCGTTCACCAGGACAGTACTCATGTGTGCATATCGTGTCACAGTACCTTGTCCATGGTCTATATCAACTCTTTTACCGTATGGCCAGATAACATAGTTTGTTGCATATTTTACAGTTCCGGCCTTTGAAGCAAATATGGGTGTACCAAATGGTGCTCCGATGTCCATACCTGTGTGTCCTGCATATCCATAGAAACCACAAGTTAGTCTGCCACCATCAACAGGCCACATAAATGATTGTGATTTATCGCTGCCATCAGGCATAAATTGTTGTGGTAGAAGTGTGCCGCGTTTTTTTACAGCATTTTTAGGTTCACGCAATACAGTTTCTTTCAGTCTGGTTTCACTTACTTTTTCGCCATCGATATATACTACATCAGCAACAACTTCTTGCCTGCCTTCTCTACCATTAGAAACAACCTCAACGTAACTTGTCGGATACCTGTTATCATCTATATATTCTGTACCATAATCTATACTTTCTTGATAAACTTCACGTTTAGTTAGTTTTATACCCAAATTCAGTTCAACATTATCAATAGCTAATGTTTCTCCTAAATATAGCTCGGGAATATCTTTTTCGCTTTCTTTCATGCGTTCAGTTAATTGCGGATTAAGTTTTAAGATATCATCAACCGTTGTATTGTTATTGGTTGCTATAATTTCCAAGGTCTCACCATTATTAACTTTAACGGTTTTCATCATTCGTTGGTTACTCTCTATACTGTCTTTTAGTTCCAAGATTGTTTTAACTGAGCTTAAAGGATATATACCATTTTTTACAGTTATTTTCTTTTGGAATTCTATTCTTTCGTAATCATCTTCACCACGATATTCATCAAGTATAGAATTAATATATAGTAAAAATTCATTACCGTCTTCTACTGCACCCAAGAAAATATCATCAATATATATACCGTCGCATGCCTGAACTTCTGTACTGACTCTTTCAAGTATACGATTTGTCAAAGTATCTATATCAGTTGTCTTTTTTCTATCGACAATTATCATATCAAAACTTGGTTTAACGGTCTTGAAATTACGAATATCATCATCAATAATTCTTTCTTTCATTTTTGCTTCTGCAATATAATATTCCGATTCGGAATTTACATATCCGATAACGTCGCCGTCATAGTTTACACGTAAAACGTAGTTAATATTATTAAAATATATTATGCAAGCTGCAAGTATTGAACATCCAAGTATAGGAAGGATATAATCAGCTATTTTAGCAAAATTTTTCCATAATCCAGAAAAATACCAACCCAAACCCTTTATAGCATTTACAAAGCCTTTTACACCTTTTTCTCTGTTCCAAATATATTTATATCTGTAAGCAGATGTTAATTTTGCGCTTTCCTTAAATGGTGAAGCACAATTATCAATAATTTTAGAGAAGAAATTTGCAAATACTGTAAATACCTTTTTTAAGTAGTGCGGTGTATATACAGAAAAAATAGCGGATATTCGTCTGAAAATATTGTGAACTGAATCTCCGACTATCAGTAATTGAGTACCAATATTATCTGTATATGAGAAAAAATAGTTTAATTCATTAATAACAATGTCATTTAAATTGTTATTTTTACCATGTTTTTTTATATCAATATCATTATTATCAGCATTTTTCTTAGATAATAAAATTTGTTCTTTTCTGATTTTGTAGCTTTCTTGTTCACGTTTAATCTCTGTTTCTGATTTTGCGTTTTTCGAGAAGTCCAATGTGTTTTTTAAAAAGTTATAAATATGTTCTTTTTTGTTTGGTGCCTTATCAGAATCTGCATTATTTTTTAATACAATAGACGTATTTTTTTTGTTAATATTACCTTTATCTGTATCTTGTACAGAAGATTCATTTATATCTATATCTATATCTACATCTACATCATCGGTTACTGATTTTTCTTTGTCTGATGAGAAGCTTTTTTTCTTTTTCTTTCTATTTATCGTATTCATCACTCCCAAAATATTCAAATTTAAAGATATGTATATAACAGATCTATTATATTATATTTAGGGAATAAAATCAAGTCAATAAAAATTAAGTTTACCATTCGTTATTTGAAAGTTAAATAATAGTAAAAAAATAAAAGTTAGTGCTTTTATATTCTTTATCTTTTAATTGACATTTAATATAAAAATACTTATACTATATAATAGTATTCACAAAATTAAGAGATAAAACGATAAATTTTTCATTTTTTTAATTAAAACTTTTGGATATTTTCTCCAAAAAATATTATAATAAAGGAGTTTTGTATGGATATATCAAAAAATACTTCTAATTTATTATTAGTAGACAGTTCTGTTTTGCCTGAAGTATTTGAAAAAGTTGTTGAGGCAAAAAAACATTTGGCAATGGGAAAGGTCAAAAATAATTCTGAAGCCGCCAAATTAGCCGGTATTTCTCGAAGTGCATTCTATAAATACAAAGATTGTGTGTTTGTTCATAATCAAGAAATAGATGAAAAAGTAGTAACAATAAGTGCAAATCTTAGCGATAACCCAGGTGTTCTCTCAGGTATAATTAACGAGATAACAAAGCTTGGTGGTAATATTTTAACATTAAATCAAAATATTCCTGTTGATGGAGTAGCACCTATCTCCATTTCTATACGATTGGAAAAAGATATAAATTTAAGTGATATTACCGAAGGGTTACAAAAGTTAAGTGGTATAGTTGATTTAAAAATACGAGCAACCCGATAAATATAAGATTTTGGGAGGATTTTATGAAAATTGCAATAATGGGACATGGGGTAGTAGGTTCAGGTGTAGTTGAACTACTGAAACTTAATTCTGATTTTATAAAGCAAAAGGCAGGGGAGAGTATTGAAGTTAAAAAGATACTTGACTTAAAAGATTTTTCAGAACTTGATTATGCAGATAAATTTACAAAAGATTTTAATGACATATTGAACGATGATGAAATAAGTATTGTTGCTGAGACCATGGGTGGTCTAAATGTTGCATATAAGTTTGTAAAAGAGTGTCTTGAACACAAAAAAAGTGTTGTGACATCTAATAAAGAGCTTGTTGCGACAAAAGGTGCAGAACTGATATCTATTGCACAAAAAAATAATATCAATTTTTTATTTGAGGCAAGTGTTGGTGGGGGAATACCAATAATAAAACCATTACATTTATGCCTAGGCGCAAATGAAATAGTGGAAATAGCAGGAATATTAAATGGTACAACAAACTTTATCTTAACAAAAATGATTGATGATGATATAAGTTTTGATGATGGACTTAAACTTGCACAGAATCTTGGATACGCAGAAAAAGATCCAACTGCTGATATAGAAGGATATGATGCATGCAGAAAGATATGTATTTTATCGTCGCTTGCTTTTGGTAAACATATTTACCCTGAAAATGTGCATTGTGAAGGAATAACAGGTATTTCACTTGAAGATGTTGATAACGCAAAGAAAATGGGTGGTGTTATTAAACTAATTGGACGAGCAAAACCAACAAGTGACAATAAATTGGAAATAATGGTTTCACCGTCTATTATTATGAATGACAGTCAACTTGCATCTGTAAAAGACGTGTTTAATGCAGTACTTGTACGTGGCAACGCAACGGGTGATGTAATGTTTTACGGTAAAGGTGCAGGCAAATTGCCAACAGCATCGGCAGTTGTATCTGATATAATAGATATTGTACGTGCAAAAGATAATATTGATACATTATCATGGAAAGATAGTAATGAAAATAATATTGTTCCTTATACTGATGTTGTATCCGATTTTTATATAAATATATTAAATCCTGAACTAAAAGATATTTTTGATTTTTTTGCAAATTGCAGTATTATATCCACTAATGAAAACAGACAAGCATTAGTGTTAAAGAATACAACATTAAAAAATATCAAGGAAACAGAGGAAAAACTTAATAATATAGGAATAAAAATACTTAATAAGTTAAACATTCTAAACTATTGAAAAAATAATAAAAATAGGTGATTAATATATATGATTTCTTTGATAATACACCACTATTGATTTAATAGCATAGTCTAATATATAGAGGATAAAAGCGTGTATTATCATTAAATTAACATTAATATTCAAATACTCAACTGAAAACAGATAATAAAAAACTTTTATGCACTCTTCTCCTTTGTATTGTCATATTATTGTGTTTACTTTTTTTGATGAGAATACAAATATAATTTAATATAACTATGTTTTATATTATACTAAATTAATAGTGTTTATTGGATATAGTTTATTTTATAGATATTTTATTTAATTGGGGGTACAACAATGGGACTTATAGTACAAAAATTTGGTGGTAGTTCCGTAAAAGATGCAGAGCACATTATGAATGTAGCTGATATAATTACCAAAACATATAGTGATGGTAATAGTGTTGTTGTTGTTGTTTCTGCACAGGGAGATACTACTGATGAACTACTGGAAAAAGCGGCAGAGATTAATCCTAAGGCATCAAAGAGAGAAATGGACGTTTTATTGTCAACAGGTGAACAAATATCCATTTCTTTACTATCAATGGCTATTGAAAAATTAGGCTATCCTGTAACATCATTAACAGGTTGGCAAGCTGGATTTATTACTGATTCAACACATGGAAATAGCCGAATAAAACGTATAGAAAAAGAAAGACTGGTAAATGAACTTGACAAAAAGAATATCGTTATAGTAGCAGGATTTCAGGGTATTAATGCTTATGATGATATAACAACTCTTGGCCGTGGTGGTTCGGATACAAGTGCTGTTGCAATAGCTGCAGTTCTTCATGCGGATTTATGTCAAATATATACAGATGTTGATGGTGTATATACTACTGATCCACGTATTGTTCCAAACGCAAAAAAACTTGATGAAATATCATTTGATGAAATGTTGGAACTTGCAAGTCAGGGTGCGCAAATTCTGCATACACGCAGTGTGGAAATGGCAAAGAAATATGGTGTAAATTTAGAAGTATTATCAAGCCTTACAAGAAGACCTGGTACAAAAATAAAGGAGGACGTTTCAGTGGAAAAATTACTTATTAAAGGTGTAGCAAAAGATGATAATATAGCAAGATTGTCAGTAGTAGGTGTACAAGATGTTCCGGGAATTGCGTTCAAGATTTTCTCTCAACTTGCAGCTAAAAAAGTAAATGTTGATATTATATTGCAATCAGTTGGCAGAGATAACAAGAGAGATATTTCATTTACTGTATCAACAAACCAAAAAGACGAAGCATTGGAAGTTTTGGATAGCATTAAAAATATAATTAAACCTGATGAGATAGTTGCTGATGAAGAAGTAGCAAAGCTGTCTATTGTTGGAGCAGGTATGCTTGCAAATCCGGGTGTAGCGGCAGGAATGTTTGAAGCACTGTCAGATGCGGGGATAAACATTCAAATGATTTCTACATCTGAAATTAAAATATCCGTACTTATAGATAAAAAAGATGCACGAAAAGCTATTGCTGCAATTCACGATAAATTTATTATTTGATATATGAAAATAAACTCCCTTACTAATTTGTATAGTATGGGAGTTTTGTTTTGCAGTATATTACATACATTTTAAAATATTTGTATTTCGTTTTCTACATTATTACAAATACTATCTATTTCACTTGAAAGTTTATGCAAAGTTTCAAGCATATATTTAATTCTGTTTAAATTATCTGTATCTATATTAGTTTCATTAATTACTGTGGTTTCATCTGTTTTATTCAAAAGCGTTTTTGCTCGTTCAGCAGCTCTTAACAATATTTGTTTGGCTTGTGTTTCGGCTAAGTTAATTGTTCTTACAGTATCATTTTGTATTTCTTTTTTTATAATAGATGCTGTATTTTCAGCATTAAGTACAGTAATTCTGGCTGTTTCTTTTGCCTCGTTAATTATTATATTTGCTTGATTTTGTGCATCACTGATAATATTATCCGCTTTTACTCTGGATTTATCTATAATTTCTTCACAATCTCTTTTAGTTTCGATTAGAAGTTTATTAATTCTGTTTTGTTCGTTTTTTGTATTGCTAATATTTCGTTTTGCCTCATTAAGTTCTGATTCCATTTTTTTCATAGCAACATCATTTTCTTTTATAAATTCTTGTGCCCTTAATACAGATGATTTCATATAATTTATAGCACTATTGGCTTTTTCAAGTTTATCTTCCAATTCATTTGAATGGTTAATTTCAGCATTAAGTTTTTTAATTAAATCATTAATCCTATCATCATATG
>JAHHTR010000164.1 GCA_020024515.1 Angelakisella sp. | reverse complement strand
TTTTTAACGGTGTGTATAGTTTATATGGTTGGTATGGTTCCAAAATATATAGTAAAAGACTACAAAGAAATAGAGCTTTTAGAAACAAAGAGTGTAAAATACTTACCAACATACGAAAATATCGGAATAGTAAAAAAAAATAAAAGTATTGAACTTCTTGCAAATAAAGATATGATAATTACAGAAAAGCTGATTAAAAATGGTTTCGTAAGCTGTGGTGAAAAGATTGGAAATGTTCAGTACGAATTAGGCAAAGAAAACATACTGGCAAGCAATATATCAGATGATATTGATAAATATAAAGCAATGCAAACTATGCTTAATAAAGAAATTGATATAAAAGATAAAAAAATACAGGATATAATAAATACTTACAAAAAAAAGAGTAATATTATTGAAAAAAAAGAAGATTGTAATGAATATTTGACTTCGCCGATAAGCGGAAATATTGAATGGTCGATTTTTGGTAATAACATATTTGTGCCAAAAGGTGCAACTTTGTGTAAGATATATAATAATGATTATGTTACTGTTCATTGTAATATAAAAGAGCAAGAACTACCTAAATATAAAATAGGTATGAAAGTAAATATTAAGAGTAAAGATGGAAAAATGTGTGTAGGGTATATAACAGATATAGTAAAAGCAGTTAAAAATACAATTAAAGATAATTCAGTTATCCCAATGATAGAAATAGTGATAAAAGCGGAAGGCGGTGAAAATCTATTTATAGGCAGTAGTGTCAACTGTGTTATAGAGGATTTTGAAGAAAAAGAAATAATGACAGTTCCATTTACAGCTATTAATCAAGATAATATAGGGGAATATGTAATGCTTTATGATAATGGCAAATATAGAAAACAATATATAACAGTGGGAGAGGAGTTTGGAAACAGTACCATTATATTAAGTGGTTTGTGCGATAGTGATATAATTGTCAGTGATATATCAAATTACGATTTGCAAGATAAACATATAATTACAAAAATAGGGTAGGTGCTTTTATTTGCAAAAGAAAAATAATAAACAAGTTTTTACAATTATCGGTATAGCAACAGGAGTATTTTCTGTCTTTTTGATAACTGTTATATGTTTCACAGGTAAGGAAATATTTAATAGAAGTTTAAGCAGTATGGGCTTTAATTGTATTACAATAAATGCCGCAGACAGTAATTTAAATACATTAACCGACGAAGATATGATTTTTACAATAGGTAATGATAGTGTTGTTTCCGCAGCGCCATTAATGGTAGGTATGGGGCAGGCTACGAATAGTAGAGTTATATCAAATACTATTATCGGTGGAATTGATAACAGGTCAGCAAAGATATTTGGTGTGGAAATACTATATGGGAGACTTTTTAATACAAGTGAAATTTTGAAGAATAAAAAAGTTTGTATAATATCAGATGCAATGGCAGAGGATTTTTTTCATAGAAAAAATGTTATAGGTAAAGAAATTAATTTAACGGTTGACGGAATAAATGAATTATTTGAAATTATAGGGATTAGCACAGCACAAAATAATTATTTGATGAGTGCAGTAGGGGATTATGTACCGTATTTTGTATATATACCATATACCAGTTTTATGGATATTGCATCAACAAGAAATATATCAAATATACTTGTGGAGATAGACAAAAAAGCTGATTTTGATACAGTGGGAAAAAGTTTAACGGATAAATTGAATCTAAAATACGGATATGAGAATTTATATAAATATGAGAATTTATCTTCGCAAAAAGAAAAGCTTGATGAGATATTAAATATAGTGACACTGCTTTTGGTAGCCATTGGTTTTATATCTTTTGTAGTTTCAGGTATGGGTATAATAACGGTTATGCTATCCTCAATAAAGGAACAGACAAAAGAGATAGGTATTAAGAGAGCAATAGGAGCAACAGATTTTGATATAATGAAAGATTTTTTAATTAAAGCAGTTATATTAAATGCTCAGGGGTGTATTTTGGGCTTGTGTATACTATTAACGATAATTTTGCCAATAAAAATATTTGTGGATATACCAATTATTATTCCTTATGCTTTATTATCTAAAATATTAATTATTATGCTTGTCTTCGGTATGATTTTTGGTGTATATCCGGCAATGTCAGCAACAAAACTTAATCCAGTAGATGCTCTTAGAAGTGAATAGTAAATAGAATTTGCATTTATATAGATATTATGTTATAATCTTCATTAAAAAAACAAAAGAGATGGAGAGTAGAAATTGCTAAAAAACAAAACAGAAATTAAAAAATGGCTATGTGTAATGATTGGGGCGACTATATTATCGTTTGGTATATATAATGTGCATCAGCAAACAGATATTACTGAAGGTGGTATTTTGGGAACTTTGCTTTTGCTTGAATACTGGTTCCATATACCACCTCCAATAAGCAGTTTTGTAATGGATTTCGCTTGCTATGGTGTGGCCTTTCTATGTTTTGGTAAAGTATTTGCTAAATTTGCTATAATATCCAGTTTAACTTTTGCCACAACTTATTCATTATGGGAACTGTTCCCACCCATACTTCCAAATTTGAGTGATCATCTACTCATAGCGGCAGTAGTTGGTGCTTTGTTTGTAGGTATAGGTTGCGGATTGGTTGTAAGAGAAGGTGGAGCATGTAATGGCGACGATGCTCTTGCTATGATACTTTCTAAATTTACAAAAAAACCAATAGCATTTTGTTATATGTTTACAGATTTAACAGTATTATTGTTATCCCTTACATACATACCATTTACAAGAATAGTATATTCATTGGTGACAGTTACCATATCTTCATTTATCCTTGGTAAAATAGTTGATACAAAAAAGAAAGATGATATTCATGAAATAAAAGAAGCTTAATTAAAATATAAAGAAAGAGTTAAATCCTAAATTTAGGATTTAACTCTTTCTTTATGCAATATTTTCAGCTTTATGATCCTTACACTTACAACTGTGACAAAGCCCTTGTAAAACAATATTTTCGTTTTTTATTACAAAACCTGTTGTATTTTCGATATTCTCACAAAGTGCTGTTGTAAGTTCATATGGTAGATCCTCAACTGCACCACATTCCTTACAAACCACATGTATATGTGTATCTGTTCTGCCATCAAACCTATCAGAGCCACTCTGTACAGATAATTTTAGAATAATACCATTTTCTGCAAGCTGATTAAGATTTCTATATACTGTTCCCAAGCTGATTTTTGGTTCTTTTATTTTAACTAGGTTATATATTTCATCAGCAGTAGGATGAATGGGATTTTCTATAAGTGTACTTAAAATAAGCTCACGTTGTTTAGAATATTTCAGAAGAATTCTCCTTTCTCAAAATAATAACTATTATCAATTTTATAATAATATATTTTTAATAATATGTCAAGTGACTAATTATGCAAAAAATATAATAAATATAATACTATTTGATAAAATATTGACATTTTGGTATATACTTGTATAATATAATTAAATATTAACTATGGAGGTATATATTATGA
>JAHHTR010000163.1 GCA_020024515.1 Angelakisella sp. | reverse complement strand
GGTTCGATCCCGGCTCCGGGTACCAGAAGGGAAGAATGAAAATTCTTCCCTTTTTCATTATCTGCCCACATAAAACATTAGTATTCTGAGCTTCTGTTTGAAAGTATCTTAATATTCAAGAACAATCTACGAAAGGCATAACTAAATGTACTTTTTCAACAAATGACAGATTACTAGCCTTTACTTCTCATATTTACCAACAACTTATCGTCATATATCAATATCCATTTTTATGCGAGACATGAATATTATAGGATTTTTCTAGGCCCGATCAACTCTTTTTATTATTTTTAATAAAATTACACTTATACTACTATGAAAATATCAGATGCTCCTCTTTCAAAAGATTCAGTACTATCATGCGAAGATCTATGCAATGCTCTTCAACCACTTATTGGCCAACATTTTACTTTAACGGGGACACCTCGTACATACGGATCTAAACTCAGAAAATTAGTCATTTCTCGTCTATTACCATTAACACCTAAAACCTCTTCATCTTATAAAAAGATTCCTCCTAAAGGGAAGGGCGTACCCAGACTTCTTGCTCAATTAATAGATACATATATTGTCACAAGTGGAGATAACTACAACCTTCAGGTATGGAATAGAATACCGAACAGTTCACAGCCTTTGATAATATATGACGATGGGCAATCCATTACCCCACAAGACATAAGATATGTCCTAATCAAAGTAAACAACAATATAATAGAGTCTATTATTATATTAACTCCTGAATATATAGAGGATAATTTTGGGAAGTTTGGTACGCCAACCATTAAAAGTCAATTATTAATATCAGACAGTGAACGTAAAAATATAATTAACTCTTCTGATAAAATATTATTCTATGATGACACCGATAATATTAAAAGATTAGTAGCCCCATCATATAAACAGCCAATAAGTTTATCTACAGATAAAGCGACAAAAGGGAATGTCATATCATTAATAGATATAAAGGAAAAAGTCGCAAAAAAATTACTTGGGAAAGTCCTTAATGTTTCAGATACAAAAACAAGAGGACAATCATTAGAACGACAAGTAATTCAACTATTGGGTTACGATGGAAAGAGCCAATTAGTTGGTGGATATCCCGATGTTCCGAATCAATTACTAGAAGTAAAGGTTCAAGATGCTCAAACTGTGGATCTTGGCAAATACAGTCCACAATTTGAGGAAATTATTGATAATGAATTAAATATTTCTACTTTTGATATTAGATATTTAATAGCATTGACAGATCCTAATACCAATACTATCCAAGGAGTAATCTTATCTAGTGGAAAACATTTAGGAGATAAATTTACTTATGTTAGCAGTACAAGCTACAAATGCCAAAGAAACATAAGAGCCTCGTTCTTTGAAAAGTACAAGAACCAATGCGTTTTTAACCCAATTCAAAAGCCTTCTCAACCAAAAGATTAATTTGACTAGAATATGAAAGTAGTTCTGTTGGTGAAAGAGATTCTTTTTTTAGCATTTCTTTTACTAATAGAACTATTTTTTTACTACTTGCATTGATATAAGGAATCGGGTATTTTTCTACATACTGAGCCAAATATCTTCTTCGACCATTATAAAGTTTATTATTGAAACACAAATCATGATATTTTTCCATTAAAGGAGAATTAGCAATAGCTGCAACTAAATATAACAAATCTAATTGTTCTTCATGCTCTGCTACCATCCAATAACAATTTCCATTAACAATTGCACCACTTCTATCTATTCCGAACCTAGGTATTGCACTTATATCAGCAAAAACGATCTTAGGTTTCGTCCACAATAAAGGATTTTGAGGAACCCAATATTCATACCATTTCCTTTTTGATTTAGTAAGATATGTACGACTTTCAAGTCTATTTTGATGTAAAATAAAGAACGACAAAGCCTTAGGATATTTTGATATATCAAGGACACTCTTTTTTCCATTCTTTACGACATAAGGATAAATAACACTTTTAAGTTCTTTATTAATATTCCATTGAGAAATATCTTTTTGAGAAATAATATTTCTAAAAAAGACTGACTCGGGTTTTTCAATATTATCCCAATCATCCGAAAAGAAGATTTCATCTGCACATGATTTGACCCCGACTCTCACTTTAAATAAATCGCCTATGGTACATTGGGAATTATTTTGTATAGTTTTTATCCACGTATTCTCTTCTCGGGTATTCATCTTCCAAATATCATTTTTATCCTGAGGTTCAGAGAAATAACCCAACGTTAATTCATAAAAATTGGCATCCGCCTTATAGACATTAGACTGATTCATATTCAGAATGCTATAAATAGAATCAACTTCTATTGCATTTTCACATGCTTTAGTTTCATAGATTTTTAAGAATTTAGCCTTTTGTGTATGTGGGCTTTTAGTATTTTTACGGCCTATAAAAATAGCAGGCAAAACAGCTGCATCAAATAGTTTAGTATCTCCTAAATCTATAACTTCTAAAATATCATAATGAGACAATAAAAAGCGTCTGATATCTGCTCCACTTTTAGTCGTTAAATATCGGTTAGATGTTATGACCCCCATCAGACCTCCTTCTTTAAGTGAATCAGTCATATTAATTAAGAAAGGGAAATATAAATCTATTCGTCCTCTCAATTGATACAAATTCGCAATAGCTTTAGACCTTTCTTCTCCTAAAATCTGCGTTCTCACATAAGGAGGATTTGCTATATATATATCAATTGATTTATTATCAGAAGATGTGACATCAAACCTTTCTTGGATATAATCTTTCAATTCCACCTTACATTCAAAATTAGGGAACTTCTCTGATAACAAACATTGTGCTTTCTTTAAATAAGCTGAATTAGTATCATATCCATACAATTTAATTGGAAAATTTGAAGGAAATTTATTAGCTATTGCTTCTAATAATGTTCCGTCACCACAAGCAGGATCACTTATTTGAATAACATTTTCTTTAGTTTCTCCCAGATATGACAACAACCTATCAGCTAAGAAATTAGCCAATTTAATAGGTGTAAATGTTGCTCCGTTTATTTTATTTTCAGAGTATTTCATGTCCATAATATGCAAAGATATAAAAAAACATCATTCTATTTCTATTCAACGTATAATTAGCAAAAAGGTTTATAATTTGCCAAATTAACACTTTATCACAAACACACTCTAATAAATTAGCATATAAAGAAACACTTCAGCATTAAATAATGAACCAAAGCTCGAGGTCCTTTGATTATTTATATCTTTTTCTTTAAATAGCCCTAAATTAGACAAGGTTCAATTAATAGATGCTATTTTTCAGGATTTTTAAACACCCAACCGTTTATAAACTCAAGAGAATAAAACTATAAAAAAGGAAAGTACCTACCCTATAAATCCAAATGAGCAAACTTGATCTGATTCCAGAAGGGAAGAATTTTCATTCTTCCCTTTTTTCATGTCTTTTTGCGAGGGCGACACACAAAAGGGAGGGACGGACAAGTTCCTCCCTTTTTCCATTCCATACGCACAAAAAAAGAGGTTCGACCCAAAGGCCGAACCTCAATAAAGAACAATTCAA
>JAHHTR010000162.1 GCA_020024515.1 Angelakisella sp. | reverse complement strand
GCATGGCTTGCCAAAGCAGGCAATGAAATCAAGCCGGAAGAAGATGAATATATCGACCTAACAGATGGGCTGGTCCACTGTAAAAAATGCGGAGGTCAGCGTCAGACCGTTGTACCGAGATTTGAACAGCCCGGTTATTTCATGCCTCGCTGCATTTGCCCCTGTCAAAAAGAAGCGATAGAGCAGCAAAAAGCCACAGAAGAACGACAACACCGTATGGAGCGCATCAAGCGGCGAAAGGCACAGGGACTGCAAGACCGCTATCTGTACGATTACACCTTTGCCAATGACAATGGACAAAACCCATTGATGGACAAGGCTCGTGCCTATGTGGAGCATTGGGAGAAAGCCTATCAGCAGAACATTGGTCTTTTGTTGTTCGGGGATGTGGGAACCGGAAAATCCTTCTTTGCCGGGTGCATCGCCAACGCCTTACTTGATCAGGAAGTACCTGTACTGATGACCAACTTCCCCACAATTCTGAACCGGCTCACTGGGATGTTTTCCGAAGATCGGGCAGAGTTCATCGCCACTTTGAGCGAATATGACTTGCTGATTATTGACGACTTGGGCGTGGAGCGTAGCACGGACTATGCGATGGAACAAATATTTTTCATCATCGATAGCCGCTACCGCAGTCGCAAGCCCATGATTATTACCACAAATTTGAAGCTGTCCGAGCTGAAGAACCCGCCCGATCTGGCTCATGCCCGCATCTATGACCGCATTTTGGAACGCTGTGCTCCCGTTCTGTTTGATGGAAAAAACTTTCGAGAGGAAAATGCAAGCGTCACAAAAGCCGTGGCAAAGGAGTTTTTATCCCATGATCGAAGCAGAAACTAATGAGAGGATATATGACCTGCCATAACTGGCAGCGTGTCCGGGAAAGGAGTATTTACCCCTATGCGTAACGAAAATATGACCCCAAACGCAACACAAACCAGAGTACCAGAGCAGGCTCCAGCACTGGTAAAGAAAATTGGCAAGACAACCTATGTTGTCCATATTCATTTCAGCGAGAGCAGCACCGAAAGCATGAGCGATAAAATCAAGAGGATGCTCAGAACTGAGGTGCGGCAATTATGAAAAATAATTAATCTGAGTTGCTTCTTTTATGCATTTGCTCACCTGTGTACTGACATAGTGGTAAAAATGTGTTATAATAAAAACACATAAGAATCACATTCGATTGTTGACAAATATAAAAAAATGAAATATAATATCATATTCATTTTTGATGAAAGGAGTGAAGATATGCCTAAAAAATATTATGCTGTGAAGAAGGGATTTGTTCCGGGTGTGTATGAATCATGGGATGATTGTAAAAAACAAACTAATGGATTTTCTGGAGCTGTTTATAAGAGCTTTAAATCGCGGGCAGAAGCAGAAGCATTTCTAGAGAATATTTCTGGTGATATTAGCAATACGCATACTAATACAGAAACAGGTAATCACTCTGAAGCAATTGCATATGTTGATGGCAGTTATGATGATTCTCAAAAGGCATTTGCATATGGTGTTGTCCTTTTTTACAACGGCTTGGAAAAACATTTCGCGGGTAAAATGTGTGATAGCGATTTAATTGATATGCGAAATGTAGCTGGTGAAATAAAAGCGGCAGAGTATGCTATGCGCTTTTGTATAGCACATGATATTCAAAGCCTTGATATTTACCATGATTACGAAGGTATTGCCAAATGGTGCACTGGGGAATGGAAAGCTAACAAAGTTGGAACAAAATCATATCAGAAATTTTATGATAGTATAAAAACCACTCTGAATGTAAATTTTATTAAGGTGAAGGGACATTCAGGGGATAAATATAATGATTTAGCCGATCAATTGGCAAAAAGCGCATTATTTGAAGAATTAAAGTTAGGTGAAAAAGAAATGCCAAAGTCAAAGAGTGTGTATATTGACAAAACTTCACTTCGTGAATTAATCCTCAATATTGGGCAGAAAATATGGGGTGATAAATTTGAATTTGAAGAACTTGCACCGATTGGAAATCAACACAGATGCAAATTCTCTGTTGATGGTAACAAACAGGCACTTGACTTCTATTTTAAAGCTGATGGCTCTGTAACATTACGAGTTGTTGGAGCAACTACAACGTATTCTGAACAGCTGATGAATGATATTATTGCAAATAGTTTTAAGAATGAACATGAAAATTCTACTTGTACTTTCGCCCATGTTTCTGATGAAACATATAATGACTTAGTTGATTACCTTCAAACCCTAGAAAAAGTAGAATTGGTAGAAGATAAAATTATTGCCAGCCCTAAGCATAGACATCTTAAGTTCAGTAGCTCTTTTGGGGATAAAATGGTTATAAATCGGTACAGCAATAGTACCCTGTTATTTCAAGGTAATCCCGCATATATATTGTCTCAAGCGATGTATTTCATGGCATTAAAACCGGATGTGTCAGAAGAAGAGATTTCTCAACGTCAGAATGATATATATCAAGTTTCAACAAATTCAGTTCCACAGGCACGCGCTGCGTTGAAGGAAAGAATTCCAAATGCCTATGATAAATTAGATGGCATTATTCTCAAAATACTGTCCCCTGCAATTTCTCTATCTCAATCTAATTTGGATGTAGAAGAATATAGTTGCTATGTTTTTCCGGCACTTAAAGCTTTAGAAGCATTGCTATTGGATTTGTTGCTAAAGAAAGGTATTATCATAAATCCTCAAAAACAGAACTTTGGATCTGTATTTGTGAATGATGTAACTAACTCCCATCATGTACTAAACTCGACCAATCAAGCACTAGTCAATGACGCTACATACCAAAAATGTTTAGAGGATATTTATAATTACTTTAAGCAACAGCGGCATACCCGATTTCATGCAAATCAAGTGCTTGTTTTGACTACTATGATTTTTAGTAAGACAGAAGCTGATGCAATCATTAGCGATGTGCTGGCAATCATAGATGATACGGCTAAAAAAATAATGTGAACATAATATTGTATTGTTCTGTAAGGAGGTGAGGTTATGGAAAAATATAATGTTTTGAAAGATGATAGTTTCCAAAATTGCTTTTTGGTAATTGCTAACACATATGAAAACCCAATAAACGATTTGCTGTGTGATGGGTATGTTTCGTTTATTGAAAACGGGAATGTTATATTTGACCTTGCCGTAATTAACGGAATAAACTTCAATAGATTTATTCAAGTAACAGTAGAGAGCCACCGATTACAGGAAAAAACTATTAAAGTTATGTCTGATGTGCCTACAAGTATACTTGAGATAAGCGAAAGATATTTTCAGACGCATAAAGAAGTTATTCAGCGAAGCACATTGCCATCAGCAACTAAGTATTTACTCACAAATGCATAAATAAATGTCATGTTAACCTCTAAAACAGCCCTGTAACATCGTTTTGTTGCAGGGCTGTTTTTTTGAGAAATGATGAAAAAGTCCTTGACATTTCGTTTCAGGCAAAACAGCTAAGTCGATCTTAATTTCCTGCGGTGCGCGGCTGGGTACTGTCAAGATTTATGCGCAAAATGGTTTGCAGCCCCCTGTGTGAATG
>JAHHTR010000161.1 GCA_020024515.1 Angelakisella sp. | reverse complement strand
AAATCAAAAGCCCAAAATCTCAATCGGATTTTGGGCTTTTTCTACACTCTGAGAGCAACCAAAAGGTTGCTCTTTTTTTAATCAAAAATTTGAAAGGAGAATATTTTTGAAAATAATCAAACAAATAATTTGTTTGTTATTGAGTTTGTGCATGCTCATAACAATAGCGTATGCCGCTGATGGAAATATGGATGGCGGCGGTGGAGGAATGGAAGATGCTTCAAAAGAAAACTTTTGGAATATAGGAAATGAAGGTGTCAGGGTAACTGTTGTTGATAAAAACACGAACTCACCTATGCTTAGAAGTTTGGACTTTACAAATATAAATTATACAGGAAAAGTCTTTCACGGTGGAGGTGGCAATAAAATAAATTATAAGAATGGGAAAAAATTATCTTTGAAAGTTAGCGGATACAATCCAATATCAGTCAAATCATCTATCCCACAAATAATATCTTCAAATGGTTCCAGTAATATATCAGCAGTGAAAGAATATTTTTGTGATGAAAATACAATCAGATATATCTCTGAAAAAATAGGTTTCCCATATGAGCAATTAATAAATGGGGATTATGTTCTTATGATAGAACCTATTGCATATTTTACATATGCAGGACAAAAATTTGCTTTTACAGCAACCGAAGCAGCTATGTTTGATACCATGAAAAATGGTCTTGTCAGAAAAGTTTTGGGAAATCTAACACATAAAAATCTACCTTTGGCTATGTTTTTAGAGTACGATGAAATTGGCTTTGGCTCTTGGACAGGTTCAACCAACAGATTTGTAAACAGTTCTGAAATAATAAATTATTTAGGTATAGGTACTGTTCGTTTTGATGATTTTTCTCCAAATGAAGATGGAGATAAGCCGACAATTTCATCTTACGACTATATATATCGTGTTGATACTGATGTTATAACAGCAGTAACCGTTTCAGGTGGGCAATCAGATCCAAAGAATCCAACAACTGTCAGCTTTAGTATTGAAGGACGAACGTATAATGTAAGTAATGTTTATTATCCCGAAGGAGATTCGCAATTGGTTTGGGTAAAATGGCATACTCCACGAACACCTAAAAATATAGTTATTAATGTATCTGTAAGAGGGCCCGGAAGTCCCGAAAAAGCTACAATTAATTGTAAAATAGAGGATTTGAATCAAAATCCTCCTCCAAATCCGACAGCCGATGACAGAAACGACAGTTTTACGCAGTCAAGTATTCCCATAAGAGCTGAAAGGACAAGCGCTTCTTGGTCAGTTTGGAAGCCCAAATGGCATAAACATATGGTTGATAACGGATATTACAAAACTCATCATTGGCAAGATTCAAAAGGTAATTGGCATTCAAAAGATGTTTGAATTTCAAATTGGGAGGATGAAGGATGGTGGGAATTTGAGTCTCTTAACTATTATGCTGATATATCGGCAAATATGAGTATCAAATGTGATTCGAAAAATCCCACGGCCAATGGCAAAACAATGAAAAGTGGATATGGGATAAATCAAAATGTATCGGCAAGCTATCATACCAATAACCGTTCTGCTGTCACCCGTCCTCAAAATGCAGTCAGCTATTTCCCTGAATTTAATTATGAGAATTATTGGAGATTGCTTGACAGAATAGGCAGTGGCTTTGAGTTCAAACAAAATAAATATTCCACATATAAAAACCGAACGCATTTTACGCCCATTTGGTTTCCGGATGGTGATTATACAGTTAATACTTGGGTAATTGACTGCTGGACTCCGGATGGTATGTTGTCTGTGAATTTAAGTGATTCGTTGTATATTGACGGAAATCTATGGGATGACTGGCACATAGGTCCGCAAAAAAATGATTAAAACAAAGAAAGGATAATTTTATTATGAAAAACAAAAAACTAATACTCTGTCTTGCTATAACATTGTTCGTATGCCTTATTTTCAGCGCTACTGCTTTTGCGGCAGGCACAGGAGATGTGGCAGGCGCTATTGAAAGCACATGGAAAGATGCTTCATCACAAATTAAAACTGTTGTAAATAAGGTTATATTTCCGGCAATAGATCTGATTTTGGCTGTCTTTTTCTTTGCTAAATTAGGTACGGCATATTTTGATTATCGAAAAAGTGGACAATTTGAGTGGACAGGACCGGCTATTCTATTCGCTTGTCTGATATTTACAATTACTGCGCCAACATATATTTGGATTATTCTTGGATTATAATATAACCCCCAAAAAAACCAACCTTAATAACAGCAGAAAGGTTGGTTTTTTTACGATATATTATAATATTAGAAAACCATTATAATTTAAATAAAAAGGCAGCAATGATTAAAAAGTATTATTTGTTAAACAAGACTTTCTCACTATTTAACATTACCGTAAATATAGAAGAAATTATTCCCGTAAAGACAATATTACTTATTATATTAATTATAATATAAATATGATTATACTCATTTAAAAAGATATCTGACATTGATAAAGCACTATTAAGTAATGGCACAAAATAAATCCAAATAAAGTTGTCAGGAACATTTATTAGAATAGGTATTGCACTAATAATAGTAATTAAAAGCATAATAGGCATCAATGAAGATGTTGCTTCTCTTACAGTGTTTGCAAATGTAGATATTACACAAAGTAAAGATATAATTACAATAACTGTTGACATTATAATAATAGCTAATAAAATATATTGTTGTATTGACAATTGTATAGTATTATTCATTAATTTAGGAACAGATAACAAAACTCCTAGTGTACTTGAAAAACCACTTAATAATGCAATTATAGTTAAACTAAGTAATTTACCTAACGCAAATTCACTACGCTTTATTGGCGTTACTAATATTGTTGCTATTGTTCCCCTTTCTTTTTCTCCAGCTATTGATTCAGGTGCAACAGACGTACAGCCCAAACATAACATTGTCATAATAAGAGTTGGAAGGAGTTTTATTATTTGCATATTTGTTTTTTGCTCTGAAACATCATATTTTATAGTTTCATTATTTATATCAAAACTGTTTGATATTGTTTCTTCATAACTTGCAAGTATAGAACATGCTTGATAATAGACACCATAAGAAAAATTATCTGATGATGAATAAAATAACTCTATATTTGGTGCTTTTAATCCAGTCTTTATATCATAAAGAAAAACTTTGTCATCAAAGTTTTGTGGAAGAATCATAATAAGATTATATTTACCACTATTTATATCTTTTGATATATCTTCTTGTTCAATATTATCTTCAGACCAAAAAATATCTATACCTTTTGATTTAAAAAGAGTATCAATAGATTTAGAATAGTTTATACCCTTAATAAGGGGTTCATTATTATGGGGATTAAATAGACTAGACATTCCCATTATACTATATAATATATACAATAGGACTCCAGGCAAAATTAAAACTGTTATTAGTAATCGTTTATCTGAAAAGAAACGAACTAATTCTTTTTGAGCAATTTGTAGTATTCTATTTTTCATTTGTTTGACCTACCAATTCTATTATAAAGTGAAAAAAATACATCTTCCAAACTTTGTATTTTTGTAAGTTCTTTTAAAGATTCACAAATGTAAAGCTTTCCATCAATAATAATTCCAACTTGATCACATAAATTTTCAATAATACTAAAAATA
>JAHHTR010000160.1 GCA_020024515.1 Angelakisella sp. | reverse complement strand
GCATACAGAAGATACCGTTTTAAAAGAGGCTTGTGATGTACAAATAAAAGCTTTGGCCGAGCTGAGAGAAAATTAAAACGAAGGGGAAAGTTGTATGAATTTCTTTAAGCTAATAATTTATTTTTCTCTTCTTTCATTTCTGACTTTCTTAACAATGAAAAATTCAACAAAAAATATTCTGGAAGAAATCCGTATGGATGCCCCAGAGCATCAAAAGAAATTGGTAAAGCCTAATCGAAAAATCCGCAGGTGGTTTAAAATAAAAGAAAAGAAGATACCTCGTTTTTTGTATGCGAATTATTGCCTGTGTCTTGGACTTCCTTTTCTTCCATTTATTAATTTGGCAATATGTTTTATTTTCCCGTATCCTGAAGTACTTATGGGCGTACATATGGTTACTATCTTATTTCTACTCTCTTGGAATATTATGGAGTGTATTAACACTTTTGTGTGGAGACATAAGTATAAAAAACGCAAATAGTTTCCTTATGCGTTGCATCGATTGTGAAAACAGTCAAAGCGATTTGCATAGATTTCTTAATTTCGGAACTACGCAGAAATAAAATCTAGATAAGACCCCGTCGCTTTTAGAATGCTGAACACATAAAAAATACTTTATAATATATAACAGTTAAAATATAAATAAATGATATTTGACTGGTTCTAAGGCATTTTTGGCTATAGATAAAGGCGCTACATATTATGCAGTTGGTGCCGTTTCGGCTGCGGGATGAAAGGAGAACTAAATTGAAAAGAATTCAAGAGAAACCAAAAAAAGAGCAAATAAAAATGATCCTTGCAATTATCCTCTCTGTTGCTATCGTTGTTCTTGTTTGGCGTGAAGTTATACATACTTATAAACATACTAAACAAGAACAGATGAATGCTACTGTAGAAAGTGTATATGCAAAAGATCCGTCTGCAGAAAATCTTGTTTTGTTATGGGCACAATTAACTTCAAATAACAGCCGAGATATTTACCATTATTTGGATGATGCTTTTTCAGCAGATAATGCGGAACTAGAGCCGTATCTTTCCAAAATTCTTGATGAGAATAAAGACGCGAGTGGTTGGAATTTTAAAGCAATGTATTTATCAAGCGTTTTAGCGCGTTGTTCTTATGATGAGGATTTCTCGCGCTTTGCAATGATTTTTGAAAAATATATTCCCCAATTACCTGTGCTTTATACAATGGTAGGCATATCTTCCATGTCTGAATTCTTCAACAAGAAATTTGTATATGAAAACCATGAGGCTATACTTGGTATGTTGAACGAAATTGCCGATGAGCAAACAGAACCGCTTCATAAAGTTTTGTATTATGAAGCGGTTCTGTTTATTTGACTGATAAAGGAAAAGATGAAGGGAAATATGAAGAAATACATAAGAAGTGTCAACAATGCTATGAAGAAAATAATATGTCTCAGTATCAAAGAGAACAGATAGACGAAACCGAAAAAACTTTTGCAGAGTATTGGGAAGAAATTTTGTAAATATCCTTTTATTGTTCTTTGGAAAGTTTCGATTGTTCTTTTCTTTGTCCCGTGGTTCTGCTCCGAAATATAGCCAAATTCAGGAACCAATTTGGAGAACAAAAGTTGACCGAAATGGGTTATTTTGAGGATGTTCTGTATTGTTCCGAATCGTTCGCACGGTTCATGGTGTTTTTATACACTAAGATTTTGAATGTCAGTTAATAATGTGATATCTCCTACTTAGCTATGCCAATATAGGATCTACTTTCTATGAATGCAAAATTGATATGTTTCAAAACAAACTACTATAAAATTTCTTTTTATGCTTTTTCAGACAATATATTTTCTACAACGCATTGACATTTTGAAAAAATCTCTTATAGTAGATGTAAAGCTAAATGCGAACAGTAAAGTCTTGTCTTTATGTATGACAACAATGGGGATGCTTTCGGCTTTACCTACAACGGTACAGAATATTTCTATGTCAAGAACGCACAGAACGATGTTGTGGCTATCACAGATTCTAACGGCATCATTTTCACACGCTATACTTATGACGATTGGGGAAAATAACTTCTGTTACTGACGCCAACGGTGTTGAAATTACAGACGAAAACCATATCGCCAATATGAACCCCTTGCGTTATCGTTCTTACTATTTGGATGCTGAAACAGGGTTCTATTATCTAAAATCCAGATATTATGCACCTGATATGTGCAGGTTCTTAAATGCGGATGCCTTTACGCAGACAGGACAAGGTTTACTTGACAAAAATATGTTTTCGTATTGCATGAATAATCCTAGTAATGCAGTAGACGAAGAAGGTACTTTTACATTAACATTTACCTTTGTTTTTACATGCGTTTATTATATGGCTATAGGTGTTGCTGCCATAGGCATGATAGGAGCAATATGGTCGCAACCACAAACGCAACAGGCAGTTTCGCAGATAGCAGGAACAGTTACAGCTAATGTAGAAGATGCCATTGAAAAGGTAAAAGCTAAACACACTCAAAAAAAGAAAATAGAGACAACGAGCCTCGTAGGCATCATATTGTTGCTAAAGCAGCATGGAGAGCTGAGGAAGCTCGAAAAATTTTAGAAGACGTTAACATCAAGCCATACACAGCGCCTGAAAATTTGATTACTATCTCTCATGGATTGCATAAGTCAATGCATACCAAACGCTATTATGCGTATGTAAACGATAAATTAAGACCTTGCGCTGAAAATCGAGAAGCAGTTGAAGCAGCTTTGCTGGAATTAAGAGCTGATATAGCATATGCAGATGCCACAGGCATTAAAAGGTGGGAAGTATCATGAAAAAAATATTTCGCTTTGGTTGTGGGAAAATTGCATATAATGAAAAATATATTTGTGCCGGAGGAAACCAAATAGGCGTTTTAGAACGTGCTGATGGAAAATCTTTGGGCACAATAACCGGCATGAAAAATATAACTTCATTAACAATAGATGATGAATATGTTTATGCTAAAACCACAATTGGAACCTATGCAATGTTTGACTTAGATACAAAAGAACGAAAATATAATGGTTATTGCAGAAAAAAGATGAATGCAAGCCACGACGGTAAATTTTTTTTGTATGAAAAAGGTATCATTTTAGATGTGCTACGTTTTAATGACGAAAGATATCATTTGGTAAAATACAATTTTGTGTCGGATAGTTATGAAGAAGTTTGTATTACAAAGCCGGGTTTTACTAAAAAAGATTGGCGTGTTGACTATGCAGAGCGAAGAGCCTATATTTTATTCGTAGAGACTTGCTATTTGAACCATCCACAAACAAATTGTTCTATTGTTATTATTAATATAGATACACTTCAAATTGAAGAAGAACTGCAACTGGCTTTCAAAGATAAAACTGTTCCCATAGGATTTGTGAATAAAGAAGATATATTGCTAAACAATATGCAGATTTTTAACATAAGAACTGCAAAGCAAAAGATGTTAGGTACCCACAATTTATTTTCGGATGAAACTTGTGGATATTTTGCAAAAATGAAGGCACTTTCAGAAGAAAAATTGATTCTTGTATTTTCAAAACATATTTTTATTTACGATGTTTTGAACGGCACGGTAATAAAAGATTTTGCTTGTCAGTATGGAAGTGATGCTGTATATATAGACGGCAAAATTTATCTTGCAACATGGGATGGGTTTTTCTTAGATGATGGAGA
>JAHHTR010000159.1 GCA_020024515.1 Angelakisella sp. | reverse complement strand
CATGGGCATGGGGCTATCGGTTTTGCTCGTCAGAACAAATATAATAAAAATTTAGTAAGTATTTGGATGGTATCTAATAAATTTATTAAACATAATTTCGCTAAAAGTTAGTTAAACATCGCTTTAGTAATATCAGTATGACACTTAATAGTCGATTGTTTGGTTTAAACTAAAAGGGAAGGTCTTTCCTATTTCTTATTTAAGAGTGAATTTAAATTTTGAGAGATTCAGCATGTCTAAATATAACTTAAAGTTCTCATTCAATATATTTTGAATTTAATAGGCAAGAATTTATCCTGTCTGAGGTTGTTGCTTGTTGTATTGATTATATTTTTAATTTGTTTTTTCACTTGTTTTTATTATGAATACTTATTATTTATATTGTATTTTTATATATGCCTATGTCTCTTTTATCTTTGATTCTTTTTTCTGTCAATTCTTCTATTAGAAAACTCTTGGTGTAGTGTCTTTATGCTTCAAGAGACAAATATAATTCCCTCGCTTTTCCTCTTGCTGGAATAGTATATGCTTTTTTAAGTATCTAAGTATTTTTTTAGATATAGATCAAAATTGTTTTATAATATTTCTTAGAGAATGTTTTTGATTCCTTTCTTGTGAATTGATAATTTTTTTAATAACTTGCCATTGTTTATCAGTAAGATAGGTTGAGTATGCTCCTATGATTTTAATTGATCTATATTGATGAAGATGATGGAATGTCTTAATAGTATGACATCCAACATCTTAATTAGTTGTAAAATGTGCTTTTTTTACGAATTTTAAATATTTTTTAGTCTCAATACGAGTATGGCAAATTTATTAGATGAAGTAACGGGATCCGTTAATGACAATGGTCGTGACGTACATGTAATTGACAAACAGTTGCCTGTGACAATTGGCATTGGTTCTATTATTTTTGAAATAGCACTTTGGGTGACGATTCCAGTGTTAGTGTTGTTGTATGTATTTATTATGGGAGCAACGCTTGAAAATGCTTTATTGGTGGGTGTTGTGGGGTGTTTGGCAGGTGTCTTGCCAGGCGTAATATTTATCTTTATGAAAATTTCCGCACGCAACTATTTTCAACAACTTGAGCAACGCATTCAGGCAGAAGCCTCTAACATTGATAACTTCTTGGAACAACGTGTACAAATTTTGCAGAATGTGGTAGGGCTTGTAGAACGAGCTATTGACTTGGATAAAGATGTGATGAAAGCTGTTGCTGCACTTCGTGGCGGCGGTAGTATTAATGCTGAGAATCGCAGTGAGAGGAGTCAGCAGATAAACTCAGTTTGTGCACATCTTTTCCCTCAAGTAGAAGCTTATCCTGAGTTGAAAGCGCATAATGCAATAGCTGATGCCATGCAGCAGAATAATTATTTACAACGAGAGATAACAGCGGCACGTACGGTATACAATAGTCGTGTTATGCAATGGAATACGGACATCTTTGCTTGGCCTACCAAAATGATTGTAGCCGCTCGTCAAGGTTACACCACTCGTATTCCTTTTTCAACTTCAGCAGAAACACGTGAATTGGCAAAAAGTAAGTTCTTTTAAGTAAAACTATGTTGAAAGATATCTACGACCCATTAACAGAGTATATCAATGTATTTCGTGACCGCTTCAAAGTCATCGCAGAAGAAACCTTTGCTGAATTGGCTGCAGAAGCGAATGTGGATATCAGGGCAAATCATGAAACATGCTGTCGGCTATATGCAACAGAAGAAACTTTATTTTCGGTAAAAAAGCGTATAGGCTGGTGGCGTGTTTGGTGTGTGTTATTGTGGTTAGGTGTGGTAGGCGGTACTGTTGCAACATTTGTTTTAGGGGAAGAATCGGAGTTACAGACACTCGTTCTAATAGTTATAACTATACTATTAGTTATTGTGTATCTTTTCATAGGTGTACATCCTCAATTAAAAAAGTTAAAATTAGAGCGTAATGATTTGATAGTCAAAATAGATCAGCTGAAAAAAGAAGCATGGAAGCAAATGTCTTCTCTCAATAGACTATACGATTGGGATGTACTCACACGAATGATGTCTAAAACAGTGCCCCGTTTAGAGTTTGATCCTTATTTCACGACACAACGTTTGGCTGACTTAAAGAAGACTTATAATTGGGATGATTCATTTAATGTTGGGCGTTCAGTTATATATTCACACTCAGGATTAATAAATGGCAATCCTTTTGTAATTTGCCGAACCCGAAAAATGAAAATGGGTGCTAAGATCTATTATGGTTCTAAGACTATTACATGGACAAGACGTGAACGAGGTGCTGATGGTAAGTATCATGTAGTACATCATTCTGAAGTCTTGACTGCAAGTGTTATCGCTCCTTATCCCGAGTATTTTGAGAAAACTCGTTTAATTTATGGTAATACAGCTGCACCTGACTTGATTTTTTACCGTAAGCAAAGCAGATTGGCTGGTAAAAAAGGCTCCTTGTCCTTCAAATGGGAAAAGCGTTCACTACGTAAAAAAACACGCAATCTGACTAATATAGACTTTGCCATGATGACTAATGAAGAATTTGAAGTGGCTTTTAATACGAGCAATCGTAATAATAACCAACAGTTTGCTCTTTTGTTTACTCCATTGGCTCAAGAAAGTATGATGAAATTATTGAAGGATAGAGAAGTGGGTTACGGTGATGATTTCGATTTTGATAAGAATAAGATGATTAACACTATTATCTCTAATCATATGCAAGAATTGAACCTTGATATGAATCCAGAGCAATATTGTCACTTTGATTACGATAAGGCTAAAGCTGATTTTTATGACATCAATGCAAGATATTTTCGTGCCATTTATTTTAGTTTGGCACCTCTTCTTTGTGTCCCAATGTATCAGCAGATTCGTCCTTTGAGCAGTATCTATGGTCGAGATATGCAAAGTCATAGTTCATTTTGGGAGCATGAATCTCTGGCCAATTTTTGGGGACAGGAGCATTTTAAGCATCCCAAATGCGTTACTGATTGTATTCTTAAAACGGAGCAGAATCATAATGGGAACGACAACTCTACCATTACTGTTTATGCCTATGGTTATCGTTCGGTTCAAAGACTTACTTATGTTAGTAAATTGGGCGGGGATGGGCGTTCTCATCGAGTACCCGTTTATTGGGATGAGTACTTACCAGTTGTAGGACAAGGCAATATTTATATGAAAGAAGATAATGACTTTCAAGATGTATCAATTACTCAACGGCAACGTTTGAATCATATTAATAATGTGCTTGAACTGGCAAATTTTGATTTGTATAGAAGGCATATTGCATCAAAGTTATAATTATAAACGAAGAGTCTATTAAAAAGCATTCCATAAATTTATTAAGCATAATTTCGGATGCAGAATTGCTTTATGATATTTTAGGGGAATGGATTCAATTCTTTTCTTGCATGTCAATGATTTTTTTATGAAATTTAAATTGCTGCTTATTTCGTTTTCCACAGTCTATTTTAATTTATTATTAACTTATTTCCCGCTTTTTAAAATGCAGTTCTTGTTTTGGTGTATTTCTGCAAAACGGGTTTTTTTGGGAAAATTATGTAAAATACCTATGTATATAAAAAAGGACGGTCTTTCCATCGGAAGACCGTCCTTTTTAAAGTATGTAATCGGGCGATTAGAGTCGCTTGCGGATCTCTTTCGAGGCTTCTTCGTAGCCGGGT
>JAHHTR010000158.1 GCA_020024515.1 Angelakisella sp. | reverse complement strand
CTACCATAAGGGGTTTCTTTTTTCTATGTCCATTTTTAATGGACTTGTTCACAATACCATAGTGGGTTTTTTTATATGAATTTATTATTTTTTATAGAACTTTCTCTAACAATTAATTCAGGAATAAACTTTGTGTTATACTCGTCTTTCGATAATTCTCCATGGATAAACTTTATAAGCTTTTCAGCAGATTTTTGTCCCATCTGATATGCTGGTTGATTAACAGTTGTTAAAGGTGTACTTATCATAGAAGAATACAATAAATCATCGTATCCAACAACTGATATATCATCGGGTACTTTTAAGTTATACTCTTTTAGTAATTTATATACACCATAAGCAATCATATCATTAAAAGCAAATATAGCTGTTATATCTTTTTTTAATAAATATTCAGCTCCTTTATAGCCTGCATCACATCTGTAATCGCCTTCATACAGCAGTTCACTGTTAAACTTGATTGAATGTTTCTGTAATGCCTCTAAATATCCATAAAATCTTTCTTTTGAAAAACTTGTATTCAAAGGACCACTTATACAACCTATTTTGGTATGTCCCAATTTAACTAAATGTTCAGTAGCTAAAAAAGCTCCTTGCTTATTATCTGTTGTTACTGATATAAAATCGCCGTCGATCAATCGGTCGATAAGTAATATAGGGCAAGAACAATTTTTTAATTTATGTAATCTATGTTCTTTGCCTTTCTCTTGTCCATCTGTACCGAGTATAGCGATAATTCCATCTACACATATATTTTGCATATAGTCAAGATATTCAGAATCCTTGTTCACATCATCATCTGTATTAAAGATAGAAACAGTATAATTACTCTTCATAGCTTCTTGACAAACACCTTTTGTTATTTCTGCAAAAAATGGATTGGCAATATCCGGAATTATCAGTCCGATAGTATGAGTACTTTTGTTTACTAAACTGCGAGCAATGGAATTAGGTCTATAATTCATTTCTTGGGCAGTTCTTTTAACCAACTCTTTTGTTTCATTGGAAATATGCGGTGCTTTGTTGTTTAATATAATAGATACAGTAGTGGTAGACACACCTATCTTTTTTGCAATATCTTTTAATGTTGTGCCTCCCATTTTTGTACCTCCGTCAAAACAAATAATATATAATGCTATTATTTTACCTTAATTTTACTTAATTTGCAATGGCTTCCATCTCTGACAGACATTCCTATTGAACCATATGTATACGGTCTGTCATTATCTGTATATTCAATTACTAAATTATTGTTAATATAAGCTTTTATTTGATTGTGTGTCACTTCTACTTTTACAATATATTCTTTGTTCAAATCCCAGTTATAGTCTATTGTTTTTAAAGATTTATAACCATTATCGTTTTTTAGCAGTGCAAATGTATCTATTCCGTAAAATCCGACGGCGTATGAACGTATGGCACCTTGTACTCTGAAATTCATATAGTGGTTTTTTCCGATTATCGGTGTGAAAGAATATTCAACAGAATAGTTTTCCCAGTTGTGATTACCTGTGTATATTTCCGCAAAATCACTGCATGAAAGATGAATATCGCCGTCTTCTAAATAGAACAGACCTTTTAACTTTGTAAATTGGCTGATTTCTCTATGTTGAAAATTCCAAACATCTTCTGTTTCTTTTGATGTATCCAAAGTATAATTTGGATTTCCGTCTACATATAAATCGTCTATGAAAGTTGTAAATTCGCTATCAAAAAAACCATGATTAGATGTTATTGTATATACAAATCCAACTTCATCAATCAAAGCTCCATCCATAGAAGGAATAATATACTCTAAGTTTACCCACTCATCAGCAACAAGATTTACTTTTTCACCTGTTAAGACAGTATCTGTTCGTGATTCATGAGCGTACAGCTGTACAAAGTATTCTTCATTTGAATTTTTTGGCATATAAGTACTGCCGTGTATTGTTTGACCAGGATATACAAGAGGTGAAAAACAAGGGTCATATCTACTGTCATGGAAATCTTTTGGTGTATAATAAGTTTTCTTATGTACATAGATTTTTTCACCAAGTTCAACTCTTTTTACAAAACATTTAAGAGAGCGTTTACCGCTGTTTGCCGTTTCATCTGTATTTTTTAAAAGAATTTCAGGGGTATAAGTATTTTTTTCTACTCTCACTCTTATTGCGTGAGTAGAGCCTTCATATTCAAAGTGGCAACTGTCAATTCTATTATCTATGATATCTTTCATAGGTTGGGGTATTTCTTGTCCTGCAACAGCATAAGCCAGTTTTGCCAAATAGCTTACACCATAAGGTATATCCATTATATTCAGTGAACCAATAATTCCTGAACATGCCAAGAAATCGTTGATAGGCGCTCTCCATTTTTTATAATCAATACATTCAAGTCCGCCACGAACACCCATTATAGTTCCGACATTTGCAACATTGCAGTCAGTATCCCAGCCACACATATTACAGATGTTTATTGTATCGCTGAAATTACCATTACCATAAAGTAATGACAAAATCATAACTGCCGCATTCGGAATTATGTGGCATGTACCAGGATATTTATCATAGCCGTAGTTATCAAAAATGAATTTGTAACAATCTCTCCAATTATTTGGATTGTCCTTATGAAAATTCATTACCGCTCTTGTAACTTTTGCATATTCGCAATCGGCTGGTATATATGAAAGAGCCTTTTCAATTATAGTATTTATGTTGTTTTCCACATAAGCAATACTTATTGCACACGCAATAAATATTCCTCCATAAACACCATTTCCATCATGTGTAACACTGGCTGCACACTTTGCGTATTTTGCTGCCTGTTCCAGATTTCCCGGAGATACAAGTCCCCATGTATCTATAAAAATCTGTCCGCCGATTTGTTCAGCGACAGTAGTACCGTTTTGTTCTATTGAACCGCTTCTTGGGGCTTCTATACCATTTCTTAAATTTAGATATGCTGTATGTTCGGTTGATATACCATATCCACCCCACCAAAAGAATCCATGCTCGAATGGTGCATAGTTCAATAGTGCTTCGCCAACATCTTGCGGAGTGATATCAAATCCATTTTTGCTGTCTTCCAATGCTCTTATAAAGAATATAGGTCCGTTACTGTCATCGTTGGCGGCAAAATCTTTAAAGTCAACGGGATAATCATATAACTCACCGTATACTTCTTTTATTTTATCATAAGTCCAACCTTCAATAGCTGCACCCAGTCTAATTCCTATAATTTTACCAAGCCAACCCGCATAAGTTTTTTCAAAATAATTATCCATTATTTTCATATATTCACCTTATATACTTTCTACTTACAATTATTCTTTCATACCGCTCATTACTATTCCTTCAACAAAATACTTTTGAGCAAATAAATAAACTATCAGAATAGGCAACATTGTTATCAGTGAACCTGCCATTAATTGATTCCATTGTGTTACGTATGTTCCCTGAAATTTAGCAAGTCCCATTGACAAAGTCCATAGTGTATCGTCGTTTAGGAAAATAAGAGGTCTAAGGAAATCATTCCATGTATTCATAAATGTCATAATTACTAATGTAACAAGTGCGGGTTTTGAGTTTTTCATTATGATTTCCCAATAAATTCTCAAATATCCGCAACCATCAATTTTTGCTGATTCTTCCAATTCTTTTGGTATAGTTAGGGGTTGTCTGAAAAATAAAAGTTGCACAAACAGCAGAGATATGCGAATA
>JAHHTR010000157.1 GCA_020024515.1 Angelakisella sp. | reverse complement strand
TTAAGTCATTAGCATTAATAGTAAACATTCATTGTTCGATTTTGAGGGTATGCTCACTAATCTGCACCATTAGCTCAGATGGTAGAGCAACTGACTCTTAATCAGTGGGTCCCGGGTTCGAGTCCCTGATGGTGCACCAAGTGTGTATTTTTAAGGTAAGTGAAGACGGTTGTTCTCACTTACCTTAATTGATATAGTAACTCAACCAGATATGGCCCGTTGGTCAAGCGGTCAAGACATCGGCCTCTCACGCCGAAAACGGGGGTTCGATTCCCCCACGGGTCACCATTTAATTTGATTATAACCGGTATTTATTACTATGAGGTTCCACCTGTTCCCATTCCGAACACAGTAGTTAAGCTCATACGTGCCGAAGATAGTTGGCGGGAAGCTGCCTGTGAAAATAGGTCTTTGCCGGTATTAATATTCCTCAATAGCTCAGTCGGTAGAGCATGCGGCTGTTAACCGCAGGGTCGTTGGTTCGAGTCCAACTTGGGGAGCCACAAAGAGACATTCTTTTGAGTGTCTCTTTTTTCTATTTCATTTAATAAATTAATATTTGATAACAGATATACTTGTTAAGACAAAGAACTTTTTTGCAGATGCAATAATTTGATATAAAAGTTTGATATAAAAGAGAGAGTGTTTATATGATGAATAGATAAAGCAAAGACCTGAGACTTAAATAATCTCAGGTCTAATATATTATACTGTATTAATTTGTTATTTAATAGGTTCAAGTAATCCATAATTACCATCATTACGACGATAAACTACATTAATTTCGCCTGTTTCATCACTACGGAACATGAAGAATTGATGGTTAAGCATATTCATTTGCAAAATAGCTTCCTCTATATCCATTACATCTACAATAAATTTCTTTGTCTTAACAAGTACATCTGTATTATCATCAGGATCAATATCGTAAAACTCATTCAAAGAATTTTTTATATCAATCTCTTTATGTTTTTTCTCTAGTCTTGTTTTGTTTTTTATAATTTGATTTGATAAAATATCAATAACACCATCAACTGATGCAAAACGGTCATTAGTTGTTTTTTCTGCTCTGAAAAACATACCATGAGATTTTATTGTAACTTCTACTGTTTCATCTTCATTGTTGTTTGTTACAACAACATTTACATCTTGTGTGTCATCAAAGAATTTTTCCAGTTTTTCAAATTTTTTTTCAAAATGCTCCTTAAATGAATCTTTAACTACTGTTTTTTTACCAATATAAGTAACCTTCATATTAAGCTCCATTCTGTTGTCCTGCAAACAACTCTGTTATTTACTATCGTTTAAAGTATACTTGCAGATAACTCATATGTTATTTAGTATACAGTATTTAACGATAATACCAAACTAATAAATAACTTTTATTAATTTATGGTTATATTATAACACATAACAGATAGTTTTTCAATGATAAATTAATAAATTTTATTAATTATCTACAAATTTTCCATTAATAATTACTTTGGTTGGTTTTTCAAGCAGTTCTAATGGACTGTTCTTGAATAGTATTAAATCTGCATCTTTGCCAACAGTGATACTGCCTACTCTGTCATAAATTCCAACTATTTTTGCTGCATCGCAAGTAATACTTTTTATTAGCTCATTTAATGAGTAGTCACAATATTTTCCACAGATTGCAACAGACATTGCTAACATCTCTATAGGAACTTCGGGAAAATCTGTATTAATTGCAACCATGTTTCCGGCATATTTTAGTTTTGCATAGTTTTCACGTGTAACATTTTTTAATTCAGGTTTTGAACGTGTAGAGATAATTGGTCCCACTACTATCGGATATTTTTCTTCGGCAAGTTCATCGGCTAGTATATACCCCTCAGTACAGTGTATAAGCACCATATCAAGATTGAATTCTTTACTTATACGTATTGCTGTACATATATCATCTGCTCTATGAATATGGAAATGTGCTTTTATTTCCCTATTTAATAATGGAAGTAGAGCATCGCATTTCGTATCATAGTCAGGCATATCGCTGTCTTCATCATGTTTTGCTTTTTCAATATCTTTTGCATATTTTTGTGCTTTTGTTAATTGTTCACGAATAATAGATGTTATTGCCATTCGTGTAGATGGTGTTTCGTCTTTACCGTCGTATGTTCTTTTGGGATTTTCGCCAAGTGCGAATTTTATTGCAACAGGTGCTTTTATTATCATTTTATCAATAATTTTACCATAAGTTTTCATAGCAACTATTTGTCCTGCTATTGGATTTGAACTTCCAGGCCCTGTTACAACAGTGGTTATACCATAGTTTATAGCATCATTAAATGCAATATCCATAGGATTGATAGCATCTATTGCTCGTATTTGGGGTGTGCACGGATCTGTCATTTCGTTACCATCATCGCCCTCAAAACAGATACCTTCTTCAAATATACCAATATGACAATGTGCGTCTATAAATCCAGGAAAGAGCATTTGTCCTTCTGCATCAAAAGTTTCATCGTCACCGTTATATTTTCCACTGCCAAGAGCAGTAATTTTTCCGTTATGATATTCAACATATCCGTTTTCTATAATTGTATTGTTATCACAAGTGAAGATTTTTGCGTTTGTTATTACCATAAATTAATCTCCTTATTTTATTGGGTTTTTTTAATTCCTGTATTAATATATAAATCTTTATCAAACATATTCTTTTTATTGGTTTTATGAATACACATAGCAAGTCCGACTGCGGCAAAATTTGACAGTGCGGCTGATCCACCGGCAGACATAAAAGGTAATGTAACACCGATAACCGGCATTAGCATAAGACACATACTTATATTTATGATAGTTTGGAAAGCTATCATTGCAAAAACACCTGCACAAATAAATTTTCCCAAAGGATTTTCACATAGATAACCGATTTGTATAATTCTTACGCATAGTATAGCAATTAAAACAATAACTATAAAACAGCCAATAAAGCCCATAGAGTCGCCTACAAAGGTATATATAAAGTCGTTATAATTTAGCGGTACTGATATATGGTCATTTGTAAAGATACCATTACCGAATATTCTTCCGGAACCCATAGATGTCAATCCACGTAGTTGTTGATATCCAATATTCAGTGGGTCAATGGAGCGATCCCATATTACCATAAAACGTTGTTTTTGGAAGTTTGAAAGTACAAAAAACCATAGTATAGGAATAACAATCGGTAAGGCAATAAATCCTGCGAGGATATATTTTTTACTTATTCCTGAAACAAAAAGCATAGTAATAATAATACACATCATTATTATTGCAACACCATCATCTTTTTGCAATAGTATAAGGATAACAGGAACAGCGCCATGTATAAGCACAGGTATAAGCACACGAAGATTATTTATTTCTTCATATACAAGGCTTAAATGATAGGCAAACGACAGAATAAAAACAATTTTTAAGAATTCTGACGGTTGTATGCTTACGCCTGCAATTTTAAGCCAACTTCGGTTTTCCGAACCATCACGCTGAACACCAATAAATAAGGTAAGCAACATTAAAAAAATGACAGGTGGCAAGTATAGTTTCCATAGCGGAGCGAGCCAATCAATATCAAGTACAGCAAGTATAATTGTGCCGATAACGCCTATTGTAACAGCAACAATCTGTATAATTATTGTTCGTTTACTGGGCAGCATATTGGAGTAATATAGCCCCATTAGCATAAGTATACTTATTGTTGACAATATTAATGATACAGGCAGTAAAACTTTATCGGTTTTTTTTAATGCTCTTTTTAAAGTATCAAACATTTCTTTCATAATAAAAATTTTCTCCCAATAGTAAAAATAGATATCTTAAAGACAGCCAATAATGG
>JAHHTR010000156.1 GCA_020024515.1 Angelakisella sp. | reverse complement strand
GAGGAATATTTATTCCTTAGTGCTTTTATTTTTATATAATTTATTTCTATTGTAGATGAATTTTTATTATACTGGAATGCTTTTAAAAACAATAATGAGGGGAGTAATATTTTTATTATGGAGAAAAAAATCGGAGAAAATGGTATTACCGATGCACGAGTACTGGGACTTCCTAAAATGTTTATTTTGGGTTTTCAACATGTGTTTGCAATGTTTGGCGCAACTGTACTTGTACCAATGTTAACAGGATTAAGTGTTGCAACAACACTATTAATGGCAGGACTAGGAACACTTTTGTTCCATTTGGTAACAAAGGGTAAGGTACCTGCATTTTTGGGCTCGTCTTTTGCATTCTTGGGCGGTTTTGCGGCTATTGCACCAAAACTTCTTGATGAAAAAACAGGTGCATATACAGTACCGAATAAAGAAATGTTGCCATACGCTTGCGGTGGTATAGTTGTTGCCGGTTTGCTATATATGGTAGTAGCAGGTCTTATAAAAATTTTTGGTGTAAAAAAGGTTATGAAATTTTTCCCACCTGTTGTAACAGGACCTATTATAATTTCAATAGGACTTATACTTGCACCAAGTGCAATAACAAATGCTTCAACAAACTGGTTGCTTGCTTGTGTGGCTCTTGCAATTATTATAGTATGTAATATCTGGGGCAAGGGAATGATAAAGATTATTCCTATTATTTTGGGTGTGTTGGGTTCATATATATTGGCACTTGCTATTGGTGCGGTTGACTTTAATGCAATACAAGAGGCAAATTGGTTTGCGGTTGCATTAAATCCTCAAAGTTTTGCAAAGTTTAGTGTAAGCTCAATAATGACAATGTTGCCAATAGCTCTTGCTGCAATGATGGAACATATAGGAGATATGGCGGCTATCAGTGCCACAACAAACCAAAACTATATAGAAAATCCAGGACTTGCCCGTACACTTTTGGGAGATGGAATTGCTACAAGCTTTGCAGGATTTTTTGGTGGCCCTGCAAATACTACTTATGGTGAAAATACCGGTGTTCTTGCGATTACAAAAGTATATGACCCACGAGTTATAAGAATAGCGGCAGTGGTAGCAATTATTCTTTCTTTTTTGCCAAAGTTTGAGGCAATTATACAAACAATCCCGGTAGCTATAATCGGTGGTGTATCACTGATTCTTTATGGAATGATTTCTGCTATTGGTGTACGTAATGTAGTTGAAAATTGTGTTGACTTTACAAAGAGCCGTAATCTGATAATTGCGGCAGTTATTCTTGTAAGTGCTTTGGGATTTAGCTCAACAGGTGGACTTACACTTGTTAAAACAGAAAGCATAAACATAACATTGTCAGGACTTGCAATAGCAGCTATTCTTGGAATATTTTTAAATGCTATTTTGCCTGGAAATGATTATGAGTTTGGTAAAAACTATACCGGTGATGTTTCTCTTGATTTGGAATTAAAGGCAGGAGAATAATCTTGTCATTAAAATTATTGCATAATAAATAAGCCTATTGTTGCAAATTGAGTGCAACAATAGGCTTATTTGGTTTGTATTATATTTTTACAATATTCGGTAAAATACCGTTTTCGTTTATTGTTATTGTGGCATAAGTTTGTTCACCAAAGTATCCCATACGGACACTGCCGGGGTTTATAAGATACATTCCGTCACTGTATTCTATCTGTGCTAAGTGGGTATGTCCATATAGAACAATATCGGCATTTATTTCTTTACCGGTAAAATAAAGACTGTTAAGGTCAGTTTTAACATCATAGCGATTTCCATGTGTAATAAATATTTTTTTATTTAGTACAGTAAATTCCATTTCGTTTTCAAGTGATGACAAAAAGTCACAGTTACCGCAAACATTTTTGATATTAAGGATTGGGTATTTTTCTTGCACAACTGCAATATCATTTGCGCCGTCACCCAGATGTATAAATATATCAGCATCGTCAATATGCTTTGTGACAATGTTTAAAACAGTGTCACAAGCACCATGGCTATCTGACATTACTATTAATTTCATTAAATATTTCTCCTTATATAAAATATATATTAATAAATAATCATAAATAAACAATCTTTTTCATATTATTAGTGTATAAAGACTGTATAATTTAAAGGCAACACCGCTTAATTAATACATGATGGTTTAGATTGCGTTTTGAATATAAATTTTATGTAATACTTCACAAAAAATTTATTAACACAATACATTGTCTCGAGTTATGTGGTATTACCTAAAAATAATTTTTTCTAAAAGTTACTATATCATATTAATATTAATTTGCAAGTAAAATGTTACATATTATATATAAAAACATTAATTTTTGTGAAATTTGCTAAATTATAATAATATAAGATATAGTTTATACAGTTTTAATAATATTTAAACAAAGGGGAGTGCCTATGGCGGATAATAAATTTACCAACGAAGATTTAGATAATCTTATCAATTTTGCATCGCAAAAAATGGGTGTAGATAAAGATAAACTGAAAAATGATATAAAGAGTGGTAAAATTAATAACAGTAAGGCAAATGAAATATTAAACGATAAAGAAAAATTGAATGCACTACTGAATTCACCACAGGTAAAAATGTTGATAAATCAGTTAAAAAATAAAAATAATAACAATAACAGCAGATAAGAATATAATATACAAGGGGTGAGATGTGATTTGGAGGATATAGCAACCGCTGTCAGCAAAATTTTGGAAAATAAGGAGGCTATTTCCCAAATACGTGACCTCTTGGGTGATAATCAAAATAACAGTAATAATAACAATAATAATGAAAATAATGCAGAGCAAAGCGGTGATGAACAAAATTTTCCCAATATAGATTTTGGTAAAATATTTAATATTTTTAAGTGCCTAAACGGTAGCAATAAAAACAGTGATCCCAGTGTAAATTTGATACATGCGCTAATACCTTTTTTATCTGAGCAGAGAAGAAAAAATGCAAATGAGGCAGAAAAAATATTGCGTATTATAAAAATGATACCAATGCTGAAAGAAATGGGGATATTAGATAATTTATTTGGCGGTGATGACAGTGGAAAAACTTAGTCCTTATGAAGAACAGGAATTTCAGCGTCTTGTTAAATCCGCAAAGGCAGAGACAATGGCATATTATGAAAAATACAATAATATGCAAAAAAGGGTGAGATATGTTGAAGACAGCGATGTTGTAACAGAACCCGATGTTTGTGTCAATAATAATATAAATGATACTTATATAAATAGTGTGAATATTGAAGATAGCAGTAAAAGAGTAGCTGAGGATAAAAAACAACAGTCGGGAATGAATATGCAAATGGATTATAATTATCAAAATATGCCTAAATCTAATTTTTTAAATAATATTTTTTCAAGACTGGATACAGAGGCACTTTTGATACTTGCAATTGCTTTTTTGCTATATAAAGAAAATGCAGATACATTGACAATTCTTGTGCTTGTTTATATAGCTTTGGGATAATTGTTTTATAAAATATATATGAAGATATAGAAGGTTTACGCAATTTTTTTTAAAAAAAACTGCGGTTTGGAGGAAAGTATAAAGCCTTTTTCTTTCACAAAAAACTAAATTATGATTTAATAGTCTGATACCTACATATTATATGTAGGTATCAGTCTGTCGAAAAAGTCTGATAATATCGGACTTTTTCTTTTTTTATGTAAAAAGAAGTGGTATAATAGAGGTACAAAAAATGTTAGATAGGGTGAAGAATGTGCTAGTAAAAGACAGAGAAAACAGAGAACAACTTGAAATATTCAGTATAGAGGATTTTGTACCATCAGATCATCTTCTACGAAAGATAGAAAACGCAGTAGATTTTAAGAAAATATATAA
>JAHHTR010000155.1 GCA_020024515.1 Angelakisella sp. | reverse complement strand
CTCCAATAGGTACTTTTAATTACGAAGATTATAAAAAATATACAAGCACTGTAATAGACGATGAAATAAAAGAAAAGTGTGTAGAAATTGTAGATGAAGATGTAAAGTTAAAGCTGATTCCTGTATATAAAAAAGAAGTACTAAAATATTTTTGCTTTGTTATGTTTGATAAAAATACAGATTTGATTTACATTATATCAACACCTGCAACAAACTTTGTTTATGCTATATCTAAATTAGATTATTGTGTGATTTTTAATAATTCACTGATAGCATATAATAATGAAGATGATAACGTAATTTCTTTAATAGATAATTTTTACAATAAATATAAAGATGATGAAAATTCAAATAAAGAACACTTTTGCTATATTAATGACAATGTAAATGATTTTTTCAGTATAAAGTTAAATGGTTTACCTATTCAGATTATTTATAAATATGACTATATGAAAGATTGTGGGTATAGAATTTTATTTATAAATCTTATTGCTCTGTTCTTGATTTTATCATTTTCATCTTTTATGTTTTTTAAACTTTTTAAGTGGCTATATTCTCCAATAAAAGATACATTGGAAAATATTAATATACCAAATGAAAAATTTATAGATGAATTTCAGTTAATAAAAGAAAATATGCAACAAATAGATACACTATATGATGAATTATCGGAAAATGAAGTAACAAGAAAAAAATTAGAAAAACAAAATTATTACAGAGAACTACTTTTTACCATACCTGATTTGGATTGTCCGCTTACTGCGGAAGAAATGGAAGCAAAATATTGCGTAGGCTTAATAGAATTTTCATTTGAATATAAACAAGAAAATGTAATAGATTTATATTTAAATTTACAAAAGAATATAATATATATGTATATTAAAGAACTTGAAGATAAATATAATATTTATTGTATAGGTACAAATAACAATGCACTGACAATAGTTATGCAAACTTCTGAACAAAGCGAACTTGAAACTATACTTAAAAATATACTTGAAATGGAAGAAATAACATTTAATATGTATATTACAATGAGCAGTATCAAAGAAAGTGTATTAAAGTTAAACTTATGTTATGAAGAAGCAGTTAATATTATGGACTATAAATATCAACTGACAGAAAATGAAATTTTGACTTTGAAAGATATAGAATCCATACCAAATGCAAGTTATTATTATCCATTGGCACTTGAAAGCAGACTTATACAAGCGATTATTAGTGGTAAAGATATAGCTCTTGTAATATTTGATAAAATAATACAAGAAAATTTATCGGCAAATCTATCACCCGATGTTCAGAGAAACTTTACTTATGCACTTATAAATACAATTATGCGTTGCTTTCAGGAACTAAAAACTACTCCGCAAGCAATGATAAATCAGGAAATAGATGTTATTAATCTATATTCGAATTGGAATAATAACAATATTTATCAAACTTTGCGAAATTATATAAGTTTAATTATTGATACAATAAAAAATAATATATCAACCAATGATGAAACAATATATAAAAAGATGCTTTCGTTTATTTACGAAAATTATAATGATGATATAATGCTTACAGATATTGCGGAGCATTGTAATATAACAGCACCATATTGCAGTAGTATATTTAAGAAATACAATTTGGATAATTATAAGAATTTCTTGAATAAATATCGTATCCAAAAAGCTTGCGAAATACTTAATGAACAGCCGAATATTAAAATTCAAGATTTAAGTTTGATGGTTGGTTTTAATAGTGCAAATAGTTTTATACGTGTTTTCAGAAAATATATGAATATATCACCAAAACTATATATAGAATATAAGATGAATAAAACAGATAAATAGCATAAGTATTAAAAAATAGGAAAAATAAAAGAGGAGCGGTTTATATAAAAACTACTCCTCTTTTTATACTATTTGTATATTAATATTTATCTACGATTTTTTGCATTTTATCCCAGTTTTCTTCCATTTCCTTAACCAAACGGAACTGAGTTCTTGTTCTGTCTAGGTTATGGCCTTCTCTGTGAACTTTAAAGTATGTATCACCTTCAAGATAGTCTGTTAAAAATCTTGTGCCACATTCCAGTGTCATAAGTTTTGCACCCCAGCGAAGACATTTTCTTTCTTCTTCTGTAAGCACGTTTCCTGTTGCTTCTAGGTAACCTTTTGTATATAGCTCAAATAGTTCTAGACTAAAATGTACTTTGTCAAGGTCTTTTTCGTCTTCTGCACCTGTTGATGCACCAAAGCGGATAGAATCGCCGTAATCATTTACACATAATCCCGGCATAATTGTATCAAGGTCGATTACACATATACCTTGTTCTGATTTTTCATCAATAAGTATGTTGTTTAGCTTTGTATCATTGTGTGTAACTCTTAGTGGAATTTCACCATTATGTAATTTGTTCATAAGATAGCTGTAATCAGACTCACGTGAAAGTACAAAGTTAATTTCTTTCTGTACATCTTTTGCTCTGCCCATTTTGTCTTCTTCAAGAGCTTTCTTAAAGTTTTTAAATCTGTTTTCACTGTCGTGGAATTTCTCTATTGTTTCAAATAGAGTATCAGCAGGGAAATCTTCAAGCTGACGCATAAAGTTACCGAAACTCTTTGCACTTTCATAGAAATGTTCAGGTTTTTCTACTTTTTGTAGGCATATTGTATTTTCTACAAAGTAAAATGCTCTCCAATAGTGATTATCACTGTCTATAAAATAGTTATTGCCTTCTTTTGTTTTAATGACATTCAATGTCTCACGCATTGGGTCGCCACCGTTTTCAACTATTTTTTTGCGTAGGTGTTCTGTTACATTAACGATGTTTTCCATTAGTTTAACAGGATTTTTGAATATTGATGTATTTATTCTTTGCAAAATATAACGCAAGCCCATTGTTTCTACCAAATAAGTATCATTAATATGTCCTTCTCCATAGCGAACAGCATTTGTTACTTCTCCAAAGTCATATCCGTTTATTGCTTCTTTTAGTTGTATTCCTTGTTCTTCGTGTATCACTATTATATATTACTCCTTCCAAAGTGGTGTTGGGTATGTACCATTTGTATGTTTTTCACGAATAGCAGTTACTACCGTTTCTTTGTCTTCGTGATATGTTACACCATACCATCTGTCAGCGCTTGTAAGTACTTTTACTGTTGCCTTATTTTCTGTCAAAAGTTGATTTACAACTGTTGGTAGGAAGTATTCGCATTTTAGTGGATTTTTCTCTAGATTTTCGTCCAAGAATGCACCGAATCTGCTTTCAGCCTCTTTTGTAAAGTTTGGTGTAAATCCCCATAGATTCATACTTACTATGCTGTTTTCGTCAATAGGTGTCCATGTTTTGCAGTCGTCTTCTGTATATTTTGCGCCCATTTCGCAAGTGCATTTTTCTATGTGTGTTCTCTCTGTAACATCTGTCAAATAGCCTTCTGCATTAGCTTTGCAAACACCACGTGCAACGTGTCCGTTTTCTGTAAGTGTGTTTTTTAGTATATAACCTACCATACAATAGTCGTATTTGTCTGTATCTTGTGCGTTGCTCAGATAGTCATATATTTTCTTGAAAGCATCAGCGCCGTAAAAGTCATCAGCATTTATTACTGCAAATGGAGAGTCAATAAGTCCTTTCGCGCTCAGTATTGCGTGACAAGTTCCCCATGGTTTAACTCTGTCGCTCGGTACTGCGTAGCCCTCAGGTAATGTATTTACTTCTTGGTAAGCATATTCTATCTCAATGTGTTTTTCAAGTCTATCACCAACAAGACGTTTAAAATCTTCTTCAATTTCATGTTTGATTATAATAACAGCTTTTTCAAAGCCTGCTTTTACAGCGTCGTATATTGAATAGTCAATAATTACTTCACCGTTTTCGCCGATGGCGTCCATTTGTTTAAGTCCGCCGTATCTACTGCCCATTCCTGCTGCCATTACTACCAATATAGGTTTCTT
>JAHHTR010000016.1 GCA_020024515.1 Angelakisella sp. | reverse complement strand
ATATTAATACATATAGTATTAATATATTTTAAATTAAAATAATTTTTCATCAATGGTTTTAAAGCCTTCACCAAATACTTCTGAGGCATCTGTTATCATTACAAAGGCACTGCTATCGTTTTCGTATATTATGTCACGAATTTTGTGTATTTCTTTATTTGAACAAGTGCAAAATAACATATCTTTGTGCTTCTTTGTATAAGTGCCTGTGGCATCAATATGAGTTGCACCTCTGCCGATTTCTTTATCTATATTTTTTGTTATTTCCTCACCTTTGTTTGTCACTATAATTGCAAGTTTTCCGGTATTGGAGCCAAGCATCAGTCTGTCAATAACCAAAGAAAGAATAATTGTTGAGACAGCACCGAATAGCAGTGAGTTAACATCTTTGAAAACAATACCACCTAATATAATAATGATACCATCTATTATTAATGTAATATCACCCATAGACATATGAGGTATCAGTTTTTTTAATGATATTAATAAGAAGTCAGCACCACCTGTTGATGAACCACGCATATATATAAGCGCAAGTCCTATCCCTAAAAATATTCCGGAAAAGATAGATGCAAGCATTTTGTCATCGGCATACATAGGAAACAGTGGTATGACGAAATCCAAAAAGAAAGTGGAAATAATCATAGTTTTAATGGACTTGATTAAGAATTTTTTGCCCAATAGCCTATAACTCATAAGTATAAGTGGAATATTTAAAATTAATGTTGCTATACCAATAGGAATTTGCGGTATAAGATAATTAATTATAAGTGCCAAACCTGATATTCCGCCTGGGGCAAAGTTCGCTGACTTTGCAAAAGTATATATACCTATTGCAAAAAATATACTTCCGATTACATCATAAACAATATCGATTATAAATTTTTTTGTTTTTGCTTGTATTTTCATATTTTGTCACCTCGTGCCACTATAATGATAATGTATGTACTATAAGTAAATATTATACTTGTGATAATAAAACAAAAAAGTCCGCCAGATAAGAAAGTAATTTAGAAAACGGAGAAGACAAAAAAGGAGTGTATTGAATTTCAATACATTCCTTTTCTTGTTTATAGAACTGCTGTACTTAATAAATCTATAAGTCAATAGAAGAAAATAGATTGTTTAGGCTCTCGGCTCCTTCCTGACCGCTGAAAGAAAGAATAGTGCATAAAAAAAGTAAATAATGCAACTACTATGGTTGTCACAACTCCAAAGAGCACCGCATTTGGAACACCTGAAATTAAAAAGATAATATAGCTTAGCAAAAAGAAAATAACAAATGTAATTGGATTAGTTAATCAATAAAACAGTTTATAGGAAATGATTGTCTCATTATCTTTATGCTTTAAAAACCAAGCGCACTGTTGTAAATTGGATAATATCTTCTGCCAAATTCTTTACCACTGCTATAACTTATGTAGAATATATTATTTCTCCAAAATCCGCCTTTAAATCTTTCTAATCCAAACGAGACAGAATTATTCAGTCTGCTTTTAATGTGGGACAAACACTGTTTCAGCGGTATTTGAACAATAACTCCCATAATTCTAGAACCTCTGCCTTTTTAATTTGTAACTCCTCAAAATTCAGATCTGTCACTTTGTGTGATTGTAATATGGGGCAAATGAAAGATAACATGGTTTTCGGGATTACCTTTATGAGAACACAGTTTTTACGCTTGCGGATATAAAACTGTGCAATTGTTAGACGTAAACCTCTAGAAATATTTTTTAAATAATGGGGATTACTCAAAATGGTAAGGTTGCTTTTATAATATTTATAGTAACATAGCATTTAATAATATAATTGAATACAAAAAGAATTAAACTGTATTTGATTTATTAGTATTTTACAGGATTAGATGTCAAATATTTTTTAACCATAAGCGCAACTTTGAAAATAATTGCATGGTCAAATTCTCTTAGGTCAAGTCCTGTTAATTTCTTTATTTTTTCAAGTCTGTATACAAGTGTATTACGGTGTACAAATAATTTTCTTGAAGTTTCGGAAACGTTAAGGTTATTTTCAAAGAAATTTTGTATAGTAAATAATGTTTCTTGGTCAAGACTTTCTATTGAACCTTTCTTAAATACTTCTTTTAGAAACATTTCGCAAAGAGTTGTAGGTAGTTGATAGATAATTCTTGCTATACCCAAATTATCATAACTGACAATAATCTTTTCTGTATCAAATACTTTGCCAACTTCAAGTGCTGCTTGTGCCTCTCTGAATGAACGTGCGAGCTCTTTGACACCTGTAACAACAGTGCCTATGCCAACAACAACTTTTGTATAGAATTCACTGCCCAAAGTATCAACAATAGAACGAGCAAGTTTTTCAAGATCTTTGCTTTCTATTCCGGATTTTATTTCCTTAATAAGAACAATATCATTTTCGCTTATATTAAACACAAAGTCTTTTTGTTTGTCAGGAAATAGATTTTGTATAACATCAAAGGCTGATATATCATTTGATGAAACTATTCTTATAAGCAGAGCAACCCTACTGACGTCAGCACTGAAATGCAATTCGCGAGCTTTGATATAAATATCACCGGGTAAAATATTATCCAATATAACATTTTTGATAAAATTGCTACGGTCATATTTTTCATCATAGTACTGCTTAATATTACTTAGTGAAACAGTCAAAATACCTGATAGTTTTGCTGCCATATCATCAGTACCTGATACAAAAACTGCATACTCTGATTTCATTTTTGAGCCAAAAGGTTTATAGGTAGTACCGTCCTTGATAAACAAATCACTGTTTTCGTTTAAATCAAGTGCCAAAAAATCATTTGTTTCACCGATTTTGTTAAGGTCGCTACAAGCTATTATTGTACCACTTTCGTCAACTACCCCTATTACTCTGTCTATTGTATCTTTCATTTGGTAGACGAGTCCTTGAAATAATCTGTTTGACATATAGATACTCCTTCTTTTTAAAAAAAATATTTGTTTTTAATAATTATATGTTATATGTTCTTTCACAAATTATCACACTACTAATTTGCGAGAATATTATGCGATTAAATTATTTTGCAAAATCTATGTATCTATTTTAACTTTTTTTTTGTGCAAATGCAACATATTTTTTCGATTTTTTTGTGTTTTATAATATTTCCATAATAAACAATTAATTATTTGTTCAAAATGACTATAATATTATTTAATATTGCAAAAAAATTAACAATATTTTGCATTGCAGATAATTTTATTTCATATAAAGTTATGTTTTGCACTAATTTTTGATTGATTATATAAAGTATTTTGTGCATAAATTGAACATTTTATATGCGCTTTTGATTTTTTTCTTGATTTTTTTTGTGACAAAATATACAAAGGAATTTGTAATTTTGTAATTACATAATATGTCTGAATCCTTTACCTTCTACTTTGCTTGCTTCGGTAATTATTGTAAGTGCATGTGGATCAACTTGCTTAATTTCTTTTTGCATATCTTCACAGGTTTGTTTTTTTACAACACAAAGTATAACTCTTTGAAATCTTCCTGAGTAGTTACCTTCACCTTTTAGTATGGTACTGCCGGCATGATATTTTACAAATACATCTTTTACCTTGTCGGTACATTCGGATATAACAAGCATAAGGCTTTTGTGTGAAGCGTTATCCAAAAGTTTATCCATAAATACACCTGAAATATATACTGTAACAGTTGCATATAACATACTTTCTATATTTTTATATATAATTGTAGATAAAATTACAATACTCATATTTAATACGGTTATCAATGTACCAACGTGAAATTCAGGACGTTCTTCATGTATCATAAGTCCCATTAGCGATACACCGCCTGTGTTCATTTCGCCTAAATGCACAAGTGCAAGTCCTATTCCCATTATTGCACCGCTGAAAATTGCGGCAAGGAGAGGATCACCTTTATATGTAGGTACAATCAGCAAAATAAAGTCTGTGATAATTGATAAAATAGTTGATGCAATAAGCATATTAACAATAAAAGTTTTATTAAAATACTTGCGTACAAGTATAATTATAATAAGCGGGATATTAACTATAAAAGTAAAAAAACCTATCGGTATATTAAAAAGATAATTTAGCATAATAGCTATACCGCTGACACCTCCCGGCGCAATATTGTGCGGTGCAGCAAAACACTGTATTCCGATTGCATACATAATACAACCGATAGTTGTTAAGAACAAGTTTTTAACATAGTTTTTTACATTTACATTACTCATGTACTATACCTCTTTGTTTTTTTCTTTACTTATATTTTTTATATAATAAGTGTTGTGTATTATTATATTACATTTAATATAATAATCAAGTGGAAAAAAACAAAATGTATGATTTTGTAGTTTTTGCTCTAAATGATAAGATAAAGATTCCATTTTTGTAAATATTTACAATTAGATAAAAATATATTAATTTTATATCTATGTAATTATTATTATAATTGTATATTGCTATTGTATTTTTTACGAATTTTAGTTAACATAAAAATAACATCTATCATATTGCACAAAAAAATTTTTATTAATTTTTTGGAAATTCACATAGAATACATTGACAAGTGGTTTTCTTAGTAGTATTATAGAATATATATCATAATACCTAATTATGCCCAAAAGCAAGTGCGAATGTGAAAAATTTACGATAATACTCTCGTGAATTTATTATTTTTGCATAATGCGAAAGTGTATTAATAATTACTGATATCAAAATCTTTGGTCATAATGAACAAAGATTGCATTTGTAAGATGCGGGTATTGGTAGTAACGACAGGTAATATGTCGTGAACATTATGTAATTTTAAAGAATGGAGAGTGACAAACAACAATGATAAACGTAAAAGACGTTCAACTTGGCACAAAAACTCGTAAAAGTTTCGCTAAAATAGAAGAAGTCCGCGAAATGCCAAACCTTATCGAAGTTCAGAAAAACTCTTACAAATGGTTTTTGGAAGAAGGGTTAAAGGCAGTATTTAAAGAAATGTCACCTATAACAGATTACCAAGGTAATCTTTCACTTTACTTTTTGGACTATCACCTAGATCCAAAACCAAAATATACAATTAAGGAATGTAAAGAAAGAGATACCACATATTCTGTGGCGTTGCGTGTAAAAGTTCGTTTGCATGATAAATCAACAGGTGAGGCTATTGAAACTCAAAAAGATCATGAAATATTTATGGGTGAATTCCCACTGATGACAGATGCTGGTACATTTATTATAAATGGTGCTGAGCGTGTTATAGTTTCACAGCTTGTAAGAAGCCCCGGCGTTTATTTTGCGATGAAACGTGATAATGCGGGTAAACAGCTTTATGAATCAACAATCAACCCAAACCGTGGTGCTTGGCTTGAATATGACACAGATTCATCTGATATATTCAATGTTCGTATAGATAAAAACCGTAAGATTGCCATCTCTACATTAATACGTGCACTTATCCGTGTTCGTGACGATGTTCCAATGGAAGATATAAATGCTGACCTAAATGCTGCATTTACAGATAAAAAAGGTACAAATGAAGATATTTACGAAATCTTCGGTGAAGATGATTATATTGTAAAAACTATTGTCGCAAAGGACATTGACGGTAACGGTGATGAGGCACTTTTGGAAGTGTACAGAAAACTTCGCCCAGGCGAGCCACCAACAATAGACAGCGCTGTTAAGAACTTTACACAACTATTGTTTGATCCGCGTCGCTATGACCTTTCAAGAGTTGGTAGATATAAATACAATAAAAAACTTTGTCTTTCAACAAGACTAAACGGTTGTACGCTGTCACGTCCAATGGTAAACCCAATGACAGGTGAAATAGTTGCGGAAGTTGGCGAAACTATCACACGTGAGAAAGCTTATGAACTTGAAAATATGGGTATCGACTTTGCTTATGTAAAAGTTGATGAAGAAAAAGAAGTTAAAATCTTATCTAACGGTATGGTTGATATTGATAAATATATTGACTTTGATGTTACAGATTTGGGAATAAATGAAAAAGTCCGTTTCTCTGTTCTAAAAGAAATTTTGGAAGAAAACGATACAGAAGAAGATATAAGACAAGCTATTGCTGAAAAAGTTGATGAGCTTATTCCAAAAACTATACGTAAATATGATATTTTTGCAAGTATCAACTATATGTGTAACCTAGTTTATGGAATCGGTACAACTGATGATATCGACCATCTAGGTAATAGACGTATCCGCAGTGTTGGTGAACAGCTGCAAAATCAATTTCGTATAGGTTTCAGCCGTATGGAACGTATTGTTCGTGAACATATGACAACACAATCGCAAGATAGTGAGTCAATAACAGCACAATCACTTATCAATATCCGTCCAGTAACAGCTGCAATAAAAGAGTTCTTTGGTTCATCACCTTTATCACAATTCATGGATCAAACAAACCCACTTGCAGAGCTTACACATAAGAGACGTCTTTCTGCCCTAGGTCCCGGTGGTCTTTCAAGAGACCGTGCCGGATTCGAAGTACGTGACGTTCATTATAGCCATTACGGAAGAATGTGTCCTATCGAGACTCCTGAAGGTCCGAACATCGGTTTGATTTCTTACCTTGCATCTTTTGCAAGAATAAACGAATACGGATTTATTGAGGCTCCATATCGTAAGGTTATTAAGCCGGAAGGCAGAGTAACAAACGAAATTATGTATATGACAGCTGATGTTGAAGACGAATTTGTAGTAGCGCAGGCGAACGAACCACTTGACGAAAACAATGTGTTCTCCGATAGAAAAGTAAGCGTTCGTTACCGTGATACTGTACAAGAAGTTGATAGAGAAAAAGTAGACTATATGGATATTTCTCCTAAGATGGTTGTATCTGTTGCTACTGCTATGATTCCTTTCCTAGAAAACGATGATGCTAACCGTGCTCTTATGGGTGCGAACATGCAGAGACAGGCAGTTCCTTTGATAAAGACAGAAGCGCCTGTTGTTGGTACAGGTATGGAATATAAAGCGGCTGTTGACTCAGGTACTGTACTTCTATCAAAACATAACGGTACAGTGGCACATGTAAGTGCAGATAAAGTTATTGTTCGTTCAGAAGATGGAGAACTTCATAGTTATGAAATTATTAAATTCTTGCGTTCTAACCAAGGTACATGTATAAATCAACGTCCTGTTGTTAAAAAAGGTGATTCTATAAAAGTTGGCGATGTAATAGCTGACGGTCCTGCAACAGACCATGGTGAAATAGCATTGGGTAAAAATGCTCTTATCGGATTTATGACATGGGAAGGTTACAACTACGAAGATGCTGTTCTTCTTAATGAAAAACTTGTTCGTAATGATGTTTATACATCTATCCATATAGAAGAATATGAAATAGAAGCACGTGATACAAAACTTGGACCGGAAGAAATAACACGTGATATACCTACTTTGGGTGAAGATGCACTGAAAGACCTTGACGAGAGAGGTATTATTCGTATAGGTGCAGAAGTTCATTCAGGTGATATACTTGTTGGTAAAGTTACACCAAAAGGTGAAACAGATCTAACAGTTGAAGATAAACTTTTGCGTGCAATCTTTGGAGAAAAATCACGTGAAGTACGTGATAAATCACTGAGAGTTCCACACGGTGCTTACGGTACAGTTGTTGATGTAAAAGTATTTACAAGCGAGAACTGTGATGAGCTTTCTCCCGGTGTAAATATGGTTGTTCGTTGCTATATTGCACAAAAACGTAAGATATCTGTCGGTGATAAGATGGCTGGTCGTCATGGTAATAAGGGTGTCGTTTCACGCATATTGCCACAAGAAGATATGCCATATCTACCAGATGGTCGTCCACTTGATATAGTTCTTAACCCTTTGGGCGTACCTTCTCGTATGAATATTGGACAGGTACTTGAAGTTCACCTTGGTCGTGCAGCTATGGAGCTGGGTTGGAAAGTTATGACTCCTGTATTTGATGGCGCACACGAGGAAGATATAAGAGCGTGTCTTGCAGAGGCAGGACTTCGTGAAGACGGTAAAACGGTACTTTACGACGGAAGAACAGGTGAGCAATTCGATAACCCCGTTACTGTTGGTTACATGTATTACCTAAAACTTCATCACCTTGTTGATGATAAGATACACGCTCGTTCAACAGGTCCATACAGCCTAATAACACAACAACCACTTGGCGGTAAAGCACAGTTTGGTGGTCAGCGTTTCGGTGAGATGGAGGTTTGGGCACTTGAAGCATACGGTGCAGCATATACTCTACAAGAAATATTAACAGTAAAATCCGATGACGTTGTTGGACGTGTGAAGACTTTTGAAGCTATTGTTAAGGGTATGAATATACCTACTCCGGGAATTCCGGAATCATTTAAGGTTCTTATTAAAGAACTTCAAAGTTTGGCTCTTGACGTTCGTATTATTGACAAATACAACAACGAAATAGATCTAAAACAAACATTTGATGATGAAGATAATGTAGACTTTGTATCACCTGATGCTGTTGTTGAGTCAACAGATGATTCTGATGTTGAAGTTATCAGTGATGAAGACAAATTCGACAACGAATTTGATGATGAATTCGATGATGAGCCGGATATGGATAGCATTGATTTTAAAGATTTGATGTTAGACAGTGATGACGATATGGACCTTGATACAGATTTCAACGAAGATTTTGATACAGATTTCTCCTTGGATTAATAGAAAGAATAAAGAATAAATAAGTCTACCGCTTGTATGTTGCTTTTAATATAGAAGCGGTAGATAAAACAAAAAAAGTTTAAAATAATTAAGGGGGTTGCACATTTGGAATTTAACACATTTGAATCCATAAAAATCGGTCTTGCCTCTCCGGAGAGCATACGAGCATGGTCATACGGTGAAGTTAAAAAACCCGAAACTATAAATTACAGAACATTAAAACCTGAAAAAGACGGTCTATTCTGCGAAAGAATATTTGGACCTACAAAAGACTGGGAATGTAGCTGTGGTAAATCTAAAAAGACAAAAAACAAAGGTGGCGTTTGTAAAGAGTGTGGTGTTGCCATCACTCGTGCAAAAGTTCGTCGTGAACGTATGGGTCACATTGAACTGGCTGCTCCTGTTTCACATATATGGTACTTTAAAGGTACATCATCAAGAATGGGTCTTCTTCTTGATATTTCTCCACGTGTTCTTGAAAGAGTACTTTATTTTGACAGTTATATAGTAATTGATCCGGGCGATACATCTCTTAAAAAATATCAACTTCTAAAAGAGCAAGAATATGCTGATATGCTGACAACTTATGGTGACGCATTCAGAGCCGGTATGGGTGCGGAAGCTGTTAAAGAACTATTACAAGAAATTGATTGTGAAGAACTTTCAAAAGAAATTCAAGACGCACTTGTAACAGCACAAGGTCAAAAGAGAGCAAAACTATTAAAGAGACTTGAAGTTGTAGAAGCTTTCAGACAATCAAAAAATAAACCTGAATGGATGATTTTGGACGTAATTCCTGTTATTCCACCTGATATTCGTCCTATGGTTCCGCTAGATGGTGGCCGTTTTGCCGCAAGTGACTTAAACGAGCTTTACAGACGAGTTATTAACCGTAACACACGTCTTAAAAAACTATATGAAATAGGCACACCTGATATCATTCTACGTAACGAAAAACGTATGCTGCAAGAAGCAGTAGATGCTCTTATAGATAACGGTCGTCGTGGCAGACCGGTTACAGGTCCAAACAACAGACCTCTAAAATCACTTTCAGATATGCTGAAAGGTAAACAAGGTCGTTTCCGTCAAAACCTGCTTGGTAAACGTGTTGACTACTCAGGACGTTCTGTTATCGTCGTAGGGCCTGAACTACGTATGTATCAATGTGGTTTGCCAAAAGAAATGGCACTTGAACTATTTAAACCTTTCGTTATGAAACGTTTGGTAGATTTAAAAGTTGCCGATAATATCAAAAAGGCAAAGAAACTTGTTGAACGTGGTACACAAAAGGAAGTTTGGGACGCACTTGAAACAGTTATTAAAAATCATCCTGTTATGCTAAACCGTGCGCCTACACTGCACAGACTTGGTATACAAGCATTCGAACCTATCCTTGTTGAAGGTCATGCTATCAAACTTCACCCACTTGTTTGTTCCGCATTCAATGCGGACTTCGATGGTGACCAGATGGCTGTTCACGTTCCACTTTCAGCAGAGGCACAAACAGAGGCACGTTTCCTAATGCTTGCTGCAAACAACCTACTAAAACCATCAGACGGTAAACCCGTTGCTGTTCCTTCACAGGATATGGTACTGGGCTCATACTACCTAACAATGACAGTAGAAGACGAAATCGGTGCAGGTAAGGCATTTAGAGATATAAACGAAGCACTTATGGCTTACCAACTAAAAACAGTAGGGTTACACGCACCGATTAAGGTTCGTCGTGAGAAAGTTGTTGGTGGTAAAACAATAACAAAACTAGTTGACACAACTGTCGGTAAGATTATATTCAATGATCCAATTCCGCAAGATTTGGGCTTTGTAGATAGAAGCAATCCTGATAATTTGTTTGTTTATGAAGTTGATTTCCTAGTTAAAAAGAAACAATTATCACAAATTATAGAAAAATGTATCAAGAAACACGGTACAACAAGAACATCTGAAGTTTTGGATAAGATTAAGAGCCAAGGCTTTAAATACTCAACAATAGGAGCTTTGACAGTTGCTGTTTGTGATGCTACAATTCCTGAGGAAAAAGCAACACTTATCGCAGAGGCAGAGAAGAAAGTTGATAATATCCAAAAACAATATGAACGTGGTTTCATTACAAACGATGTTCGTTATGAACAAGTAATCGGCGTTTGGTCAAAAACAACTGATCAAGTTAAAGAATTACTGAAAAACAATTTTAGCAACAAGAATCCTATTCACATGATGGCTGAATCAGGTGCCCGTGGTTCTATCGAGCAGATTAGACAACTTGCAGGTATGCGTGGTCTTATCGCCAACACATCAGGACGAGCTATCGAAATTCCTATTCGTTCTAATTACCGTGAAGGTCTTAATATCTTGGAATACTTTAACTCATCTCGAGGCGCAAGAAAGGGTCTTGCCGATACAGCTCTACGTACAGCGGACTCCGGTTACCTAACACGTCGTTTGGTTGACGTTTCACAAGAAGTTATTATTCGTGAAAGCGATTGCGGAACTCACGAAGGTATAGAGATATACGAAATCTGTGACGATAACAATCGTGTTATTGAGGAACTATCAGAGCGTCTATGTGGCAGATATGTTGCCGAAAATATTTACCATCCTGAAACAGGTGAGCTGATTGTATCACGTGAAAAAATGATGGACGAAACAGATGCTAAGAAGATTACAGATGCAGGCATTAAGAAAGTCAGAATTCGTACAATCATTACTTGTCAAGCGAAAAACGGTGTTTGTGCTAAATGTTATGGTGCAAACCTTGCAACAGACCAACCGGTTGCTATCGGTGAGGCTGTTGGTATTATTGCGGCACAGTCAATCGGTGAACCCGGTACACAGCTAACAATGCGTACATTCCACACAGGTGGTGTTGTATCTGCAAGCGATATTACACAAGGTCTTCCACGTGTCGAAGAACTATTTGAGGCAAGAAAACCAAAGAGCGCGGCTGTTATTGCACATTGCTCAGGTCCTGTTAAGTTTGATAAAGACAATAAGGGTGTAGATATTGTTATCATTGATGATCCGAAAACAGGCGAACATTTTGAACATCAGATTATATTCGGTTCAAAAGTACGTGTATCAGAAAATGATTTCGTAGAAAAAGGTACTTTCATCACAGAAGGTTCAGCAGAACCGGCAGAAGTACTTGAAGTATTGGGCGAACTTGCTGTACAAGATTATATCACAAAAGAAGTACAGATGGTATTCCGTACACAAGGTGTTGATATCAACGATAAGCATATAGAAGTTATCGTTCGTCAGATGATGAAAAAAGTACGTGTGGATGATCCGGGTGATACAGGTCTTATGTCAGGTACACTTATCGACAGAAGTTTGTTCTATCACAAGAACCGCAAGATTGATAAGCTAAATGAAGAAGATGGCGGATCAAGAAAAAAAGCAACATACATTCCTGTTCTTCTTGGTATCACAAAGGCTTCACTTGCAACAGAATCATTTATGTCAGCCGCATCTTTCCAAGAGACAACAAGAGTTCTTACAGAAGCTGCTATTAAGGGTAAAACAGATCCACTACTTGGACTTAAAGAAAATGTTATTATCGGTAAGCTAATTCCTGCCGGAACAGGTCTTGTAAATTATAATGAAGAAGAAGACACTGTTTCAACAGAAGAATTTGATGAAGATAATGAATCTATCTATGGCAGTGTTACATCTTATGATGACTTGATGGAAGACAATAACTGATTTTCCAAATTAAAATTATTATAATGATAGAGAAAATTTTTTGACAATAATCGGTAGGTATTACAATATAACCTACCGATTTTGTTTATTTAAGGTAATAATTGACTAAAAAGGAGATAAAAAGCATAAAATATTTTAAAATGTACTTGACAAAATATAGATGTATCTGCTAGAATATTGAACTGTGGGTATCATTAATGTCCACATAAATATGTTTCTGCATATTTATTAAAAATAAACCAATAATAATTGGGAATATTAAAGAAAGAGGAGGTGCGATATGCCAACCTTTAACCAACTTGTACGTAAAGGCCGTGAAAGCCTTGAGAAGAAATCAACAGCTCCAGCTCTACTAAGAGGATGGAACTCTATCAAACGTTCAGCTATTGAGCAAAATTCTCCTCAAAAGAGAGGTGTTTGTACTGCTATCAGAACATCTACACCTAAAAAGCCTAACTCAGCTTTGCGTAAAGTAGCAAGGGTTCGTCTAAGCAACGGCATAGAGGCAACAGCTTATATTCCGGGTATCGGCCACAACCTACAAGAGCACAGCGTTGTTCTTATTCGTGGTGGACGTGTTAAAGACCTTCCCGGTGTGCGTTACCATATAATCCGTGGTACACTTGACGCACAAGGTGTTGCTAACAGAATGCAAGCAAGAAGTAAGTATGGTGCAAAGAGACCTAAAAAGGCTGGTACATCGAAATAATTAACTCCTATTAAATAGATGCCAATAAATGAGCTGAGTCACAATGTGGTGATATCTCATTGATTGGACAGCGGGAGTGAATTTTCTTTCGAGTACCTATGAATTCATATTATGAAGGAGGGAAGCGAAGTGCCAAGAAGAGGTAAAATCGCAAAACGTGACGTTCTACCTGATCCGGTTTACAAATCAGAACTTGTTACACGTCTTGTAAACAATATAATGCTTGACGGTAAAAAAGGTGTTGCACAGAAAATAGTTTACGGTGCATTTGATATCGTAAAAGAGAAGACAGGTAAAGAGCCATTAGAGGCTTTTGAGCAGGCTATGGAAAACATAATGCCTGTACTTGAGGTTAAAGCACGCCGTGTAGGTGGTGCAACATACCAAGTTCCAATGGAGGTGCGTCCGGCAAGACGTCAAACATTGGGTCTAAGATGGATAACACTATATGCAAGAAATCGTTCAGAGAAAACAATGTGCGAGAGACTTGCAGGTGAAATCTGTGATGCTCTAAATAACCAAGGTGGAGCATGCAAGAAACGTGACGATACACACAAAATGGCTGAGGCTAACAAAGCATTTGCTCATTACAGATGGTAATCGTACTTTTTTGATAAAAGTAAAAATAAGTTATAATGTATGCTACACAGATATTTGTGTAGCATAAAATAAAAGTTTAGGAGGGCACTATGCCAAGAGAAGTATCCTTAGAGATGACTCGTAATATAGGCATTATGGCTCACATTGATGCTGGTAAGACAACTACTACTGAACGTATACTTTACTATACAGGTAAAACTCACAAAATAGGTGAGACACACGAAGGTACAGCAACAATGGACTGGATGGCACAGGAGCAGGAAAGAGGTATCACAATTACTTCTGCTGCTACAACTTGCTATTGGAGTCATAGTGACACACATGCCGACCCTGCACTTGCAAAGAAAAGCCGTCATAGAATCAATATTATAGATACACCAGGACACGTTGACTTTACAGTTGAAGTTGAACGTTCACTGCGTGTACTTGATGGTTCTGTAACTGTTCTTTGTGCAAAGGGCGGTGTTGAGCCTCAGTCAGAGACTGTATGGCGTCAAGCAGATAAATATAAAGTACCACGTATGGCCTATGTAAATAAAATGGACATCATGGGTGCTAACTTCTTCCGTGTTGTTACGATGATGCGTGAGAGACTAAAATGTAATGCAGTTCCAATTCAGCTACCAATAGGTGCGGAAGATACATTCCGTGGTATTATTGACCTAGTTGAAATGAAAGCTGATATATACTATGATGATGCTGGTAAAGATATGCGTGTTGAGCCTATCCCGGAGGATATGCTTGAATTAGCAGAGCAATACCGTGCAGAACTAATGGAAGCTGTTGCTGAACAAGATGAAACTTTAATGGAGAAATTCTTGGGCGATGAAGAAATCACAGTAGAAGAAATCAAGAAAGCTATACGTAAAGCTACTCTTGAAAATACAATGGTACCTATGTGCTGTGGTACAAGCTACAAAAACAAAGGTGTTCAAAAACTACTTGATGCTATCGTTGACTATATGCCTTCACCAGTAGATATTCCAAATATTAAGGGTATTAATCCTGAAACAGAAGAAGAGGAAGAACGTCCATCATCTGATACAGAGCCATTCTCAGCTTTGGCATTCAAGATTATGACTGACCCATTTGTTGGTAAGTTAGGTTTCTTCCGTGTATATTCCGGTACAATGCAAGCAGGTTCAACTGTATTTAACTCAAGCAAAAATATCAGTGAAAGAATTGGCCGTATCCTAATGATGCACGCTAATAACCGTCAAGATATTGAAGAAGTATATGCAGGTGATATTGCTGCTGCTGTTGGTCTGAAAGGCACAACAACAGGTGATACTCTTTGTGATCCAAAAGCTCCAATTATTCTTGAATCAATGGAATTCCCAGAACCGGTTATCCGTGTTGCTATTGAACCAAAAACAAAAGCAGGACAAGAAAAAATGGGTCTAGGACTTGCAAAACTTGCTGAGGAAGATCCAACATTCAAAACTTATACAGATAAAGAAACAGGACAAACTATCATCGCTGGTATGGGTGAGCTTCACCTTGAAATCATTGTTGACCGTTTGCTACGTGAATTTAAAGTAGAAGCTAATGTTGGTCAACCACAAGTTGCTTATAAAGAGACAATTCGTAAGAGTGCAGATGTTGACCACAAATACGCTAAACAGTCTGGTGGTAAAGGTCAATATGGTCATGTTAAGATTAAAATTGATCCTAACGAAAAGGGTAAAGGCTATGAGTTCATCAACGCAATCGTTGGTGGTGCTATTCCTAAGGAATACATTGGACCTATCGATCAAGGTATCCAAGGTGCGATGCTAAGCGGTGTTCTTGCAGGTTACCCTGTTGAGGACGTTAAAGTTACATTGTACGATGGTTCTTATCACGAAGTTGACTCCTCAGAAATGGCATTTAAAATTGCCGCTTCTATGGCTTTCAAAGAAGGTATGAGAAAAGCAGATCCTGTAATTCTGGAACCTATGATGAAAGTTGTTGTTATTACTCCTGAGGACTACATGGGTGATGTTATCGGTGACCTTAACTCACGTCGTGGTCAAATACAAGGTATGGAAGCAATTTCAGGTGCAAACCAAATCAATGCTTTCGTTCCACTATCAGAAATGTTCGGATATGCTACAGACCTACGTTCAAAAACACAAGGTCGTGGTCAATATTCAATGGAACCAAGTCATTATGAAGAAGTTCCAAAGAGCATTGCAGAAAAAATTATAAGTGTTCGTTCAAAAGCTGAATAAAACACTTGCAATTTCCCTTAAAACTTGGTAAAATAAGTTTTAAGGGGCAACCATTATAAAAATTTTTATATTTAAGGGAGGATATTTCCAATGGCTAAAGCTAAATTTGAAAGAAGTAAACCACATATAAACATTGGTACAATCGGACACGTTGACCATGGTAAAACAACTCTAACAGCTGCTATAACAAAAGCTCTATCACTAAAAGGTCAAGCACAATTCTCTGACTATGCTAACATAGATAAAGCTCCAGAAGAGAGAGAACGTGGTATCACAATCAATACATCACACGTTGAGTATGAAACAGATAACCGTCACTACGCACACGTTGACTGCCCAGGACATGCTGACTATGTTAAAAACATGATCACAGGTGCTGCTCAAATGGACGGTGCTATCCTAGTTGTTTCAGCTGCAGATGGTCCTATGCCACAAACACGTGAGCATATCCTACTAAGCCGTCAGGTTGGCGTTCCTTACATTGTTGTTTTCATGAACAAATGTGACCAAGTTGACGATCCAGAGCTACTAGAACTAGTAGAAATGGAAATCCGTGATCTACTAAGCGAGTATGAATTCCCAGGTGACGATACACCTATCGTTAAAGGTTCAGCTCTAAAAGCTTTAGAAGCTACATCAGATCCTTCAGATCCAGCTTACGCTCCAATCTATGAGTTAATGGCAGAAGTTGACAGCTATATCCCAACACCAGAAAGAAAAGCTGACCAACCATTCCTAATGCCAGTTGAGGACGTATTCACAATCTCTGGCCGTGGTACAGTTGCTACAGGTCGTGTTGAGCGTGGTGTTATCAATACATCTGACGAAGTTGAAATCGTTGGTCTAACAGACGAGCGTAAGAAAGTTGTTGTTACAGGTCTAGAAATGTTCCGTAAAACACTTGATTTCGCAGAAGCTGGTGATAACGTTGGTGCTTTGCTACGTGGTGTTCAAAGAACAGATATCGAGCGTGGTCAAGTTTTGGCTAAACCAGGCACAATCAATCCACATACAAAATTCCGTGGTCAAGTTTACGTTCTAAAACAATCAGAAGGTGGTCGTCATACACCATTCTTCAACAACTACCGTCCACAATTCTATTTTAGAACAACAGACGTTACAGGTGTTATTACACTTCCAAAAGATGTTGAAATGTGTATGCCTGGTGATAACGTTGAAATGGACGTTGAACTAATCACACCAATCGCTATTGAAGAAGGTCTACGTTTCGCTATCCGTGAGGGTGGTCGTACAGTAGGTTCAGGCGTTGTTGTTGCTGTTGAAGGCAAATAATTAATTGCTTGATTAAATTAAAATTAATACTTAAATAAGTATGTTTTATTGAGAGAAGTTTAATTACTTCTCTCTTTTTTTGTGCTTAATTTTTCCCTGTAATAATGCCACTTAGGTAGATTTGTGATGAAAATTGAAATGATATGTATAATCTACACACCATTTCAATTTTTATTATATGTTTTTTAGTATTTATCTATTAGTGCATATAGTACATATATTATTGCCTGTCAGCAAAGTATTTATTATAATATACATAATATTGATAATATTATTAATACAGCGAATTTATTATGTTAATTTTTTTACTTAATTTAATCAAGCAAATTGATATTGTAAGTAAAAAATAAAGCCATCTTATTAGATGACTTTGATTTTTTGTTTATAATATTAGTAGTATCTTTTCATAAAGCTATGATGTATTTTATTTGTAATAGGTTCGTTTCGTGTATATGCTTTTTTATTTACGGAGAAAGATTCCATATTGATTGTACCTTTAAAGTTTGTTTCCAATTTATCCAAAACTTCTTTTAAAAATCTGAGTTTGTAGTCAAAATACAGTTCTGAACCCATTTTAACAATTATATTATAGTCATACAAAAATGTTACAGACATTCCATCACTAATATCATAATAACAAATACGGTCTATCCCATTTTCCTTAGTTGCATTGCATACCCTTTCCATCATATCGATTATGTTATTCAGTTTTATAAGCAAATATATTTCATCACGCAGTTCTGCACTTTTTTGTGGATCTTCTTCATCTTCAAACATCTTCTCTTTTTTGTGAAGGTGTCTTTGTGATATTTCATATCCTTTGGGAAGTGTTGATAAATCCAAACCAACAAATTTTGGAAGGTCACCAACATAAGTTCCTTCTTCTGTTTTAATTACTCGGCGGTTTCCTCCCAGCAGAGTATATGTATTTTCATTATCTAAAATAATATAACTATCATTTGTTTCGGTAACGATGATATCTACACTATTTGGAAGAAGGACTTTAACTTCAACATTTGTAAAATATGGGTATTCCTCATATATTTTTTTCTCAATCTTTTGTTTGTCTATTTTAAAAATATTTTCACCAAGTTTTAATCCGGAAGTTGCTATAATTTCGCTCATTTCATATTTTGTTAAACCTGCAACGTTTATAGTTTTAATATTAAAAAATATTTGTAAAGAGAATAAGATAGATATTGAAATTACTAATAGTATAAATAAACATTTATATAAAATTGAGATTTGTTGCTTTCTACGTCTTTTATACATTAGGGTAGCTATTTCATTATGTAGTTCTTGATTTGTGCTGTTTTCTTTATTGATAATGAAACACCACCTTCCTTTTATGTTATAATTCCTTTTTGATAATTAAAGTAATTTTAAAATTTCATCAGCAATTTTTTCGTTTGCATTTGGTATTGCTAAATTTTTAGCTGATTTTTCTATATTTTTTACAATAGATGGATTTTTTTGCAGTTTTTTTATTTCGTCCAGCATTTTCTGTTCAGTCAAATCTTTTTCTTCTATCATTATACCTGCACCAGCGTCTACAAGTACTTTTGCATTGTGATATTGATGATTTTCAGCAACATTGGGTGATGGTATCATAATAGATGCACGACCAACTGCCAAAAGTTCACTGATTGTAATTGCACCGGCTCTGCATATAACAACGTCACTGGCAGCTAAACATTCCCACATATTGTCTATATACTCACGAATATCAAGATTTTTATTATTTTTATAATCTACATTTTTTTCTTCAATGAGCTTTGGAAAAAGTTCTGTACCATATTTGCCTGTTGCGTGAATATGATAGAAACCATTTTTTCCACTATGCCACTGCATAACCTCTGCAATAGCTCTGTTTACTCTATCTGCACCAAGACTTCCGCCAAATGACAAAATGCAAAAATCATTGGGTTTTATTCCCATTTTTTCACGAGCCTTTGTCCTGTCGGCTGATAGTATTTCAGGTCGAACAGGGTTTCCTGTTACAATAAATTCTCTTTGTGTAGGAAAAAGTTTTTTTGCTTTTTCCACAGCAAGAAGAACTTTTGTAGCTTTTTTTGACAGTAGTTTATTTGTTACACCGGGAAAAGCGTTTTGCTCATGAATTACTGTTTTAATTCCCATTTTGCTTGCAGTCAAAACAATAGGACCTGATACATATCCACCTGTACCCACAACAATATCGGGTTTAATTTCTTTTAAGAGTTTTTTTGCTCTTAGCTGTGCAGTAGTTAGCAAAGATATTGATTTAATATTTTTTACTATATTTTCGGGTGTAAGTTTTCGCTGAATACCCATAGCGGTAAATGGATAAAAAGGAAAGTTTGCATTTTTTACAAGTCTTGCTTCCATTCCTTGCGGATTACCTGCAAATACAATATCAATATCTTTATTCATATTTTTAATTGTGGTAGCGACTGATATTGCAGGATTAATGTGTCCTGCTGTACCACCGCAAACAAATAGTATTTTTTTCATGATAAAATAGAAGTCCTCCTATTCTTTTTCGATTGCGGAATACCTTGAAATATTGAGCACTATACCCATCTGTGCCAATAGCATAATGAGTGATGTACCACCATACGAGAAGAAAGGCAAGCTAATTCCGGTTGCAGGTATGGTATTTGTAACAACGGCAATGTTTAGGAAAGCTTGTAAACCAACTTGTATGGTAAGTCCTACCGCAAGCATACTGCCAAATACATCACGAGCTTTCAGTGCTATTGCAAATCCACGCCAAATAAGCATAATGAACAGAATAATAATAATAACCGCACCGATAAAGCCAAGTTCTTCGCAGCCTATTGCAAAAACGAAGTCATTTTGGGGTTCGGGCAAAAACAAATATTTTTGCTTACTGTTACCTATTCCAGCACCGAAAAGTCCACCTGAACCAATAGCATATAGAGATTGTATAGTTTGAAATCCATCTCCACGAGGGTCTTTGAATGGGTCTTGCCATATTTCAAAACGAGACATAAAACGTTCGTATATAGGTGGAATAAATCTGGTTAAGATAATAACCGCAGTACCACCACCAAGTGCCATAACAATCCATTTCCATGCCAATCCGCCAATAAATAGCATTGTTGCGGCGATACCGACAATTAATATTGTTGCGGAAATATGTGGTTCAAATATGATTAATACGCACGGAAGAACTAAAATAAGGACAAATGGCCAAATACCATATAAGAAGGTTGACATTTTTTCCTTATTTCTCTCAATTATTTTTGCATACAATATAATTATTGCAAATTTTGCTATTTCTGATGGCTGAAAGTTAAGTGAACCGATAAAAATCCATCTTCTTGCATCATTAATAACCGGCTGAGTATATACCAATACTAAAAATACTATTGATACAAAATATATGATTAATGCGTATTTTTTCCATATATGGTAGTCAAAATTTGCAGTAAAGATTAGTGCAAATATTCCGATTATTGCGAAAAATAATTGTCTTGTGATATAGTGAAAGCTATTTCCTTTATAGTAATATGCGTTTGCATAACTGGCCGAAAACATTACGATTAAACCAAATGTAACGAGTATTATTACAAGTAACAAGAAGGTAAGGTCGACCATACCTTTTTTTGTTTGAAATTTTGATATATATTTGCCTTTTACCGTAATCGATTACCCCCTTGTGTTTTATTTTTATATAAATCTTACTGCAATAATTGCAATTAATGAGCCTATTGCTGTAATAAGTGAAAATAGCATTACTATTTTTACTTCACTGTAACCACTCATTTCGAAGCTATGATGAATAGGTGTCATTTTAAATAGACGTTTACCATGTGTAATTTTAAAATAAGTCATTTGTATAACAACTGAAAGCATTTCAATAAGATATATTACACCTATCAAAAGTATAAATACAGGTAGACCTGTGCCAAATGCAAGAGTAATAATCAAACCACTCAAAAATAATGAGCCCGTATCTCCCATAAATACTTTTGCTGGGTGGAAATTCCATATCAAAAAACCTAAGCAACCTCCGATAAGTGCAGCTGAAACTATTTGCATTTCAAACATTCCAAGCATAGCACATATTATCATAAAAGCGATAGCGACAACGAATGTAACAGATGACAGAAGTCCATCAATACCGTCAGTAAAGTTTACTGCGTTTGAGAGTGCCAAAATAGCGAACATTGCAAAAGGATAGTAGAAAAATCCTATATCAAATTTGCCGATATACGGAATAACGAGTGTTGTCCATCTGTCACCGCTAATATATAGCATTACAAGGTAAAATGTACCTATCAATAATTGAAGTAAAAGTTTTTGTTTAGGAGTCAAGCCTTCATTTTGTTTTTTAACTATTTTTATATAGTCATCAGCAAGTCCTATAAAACCAAAGCCAAGAGATAGTATAACACCGTAAAGTACCCTTGCCGTCATTATCTTACTGTTACCCATATTGTTACTCATTGTAGATTTAAATGTAATAAATCCAATAAGTATAGCAAGAGTTATACCGATAAAAAACATTATACCACCCATTGTTGGTGTACCTTGTTTATTTTTGTGCCATTTTGGACCAATATCAAGTATAGTTTGCCCAAACTTTAATTTTCTTAGTATTGGCAGCAACCATATACCTGATACAGCTGTTACTGTAAAAGCTATTAAAACAGTGCTTATAATAATTATGTTTTCCATTAAAAAAATCCGTCCCTATATTATATTTTTACATATTTAATTAATTCTTATTCTGATTTTGCTTTGAATTTTTATATATTAATTAAGTTTATCATAAAGTTTTTCAATAACTTCTTCAAGTTTCATTCCTCTGCTTGCTTTAAACCAAACTAAGTCACCTTTTTGAAGGTTAGAAATAAGGTAGTTTACAAGTTGTTCTTTACTTTCAAATATGATAGCTTTTTCGCCTGCACCTTCTTTGTAATAATGTGCATTGTTTCCAAAAAGTAATATACTGTCAGCAGAGTTTTTCGCCACTTCTCCACACTCTATGTGTCCTTGTTTTTCAAACGAACCAAGTTCCAGCATATCAGATAGAACAGCATATTTTTTTCCTTCGCAAGAAGATTTTTTCAGTGTATGCATAGCAGCTTTTATACTGTCGGGACTTGCATTGTAGCAGTCTTCAACAATATTTATGCCGCTCTTTGTTTCAACAAATCTTTGTCTCATTCCAGATGGCTCATAGTTTGCTATTGCATTTGCGGCTTGTTTTGATGATATTCCTAAAATAACGCCAACTCCGTAGGCTGCCAAAGCATTTTGAGCCATATGCAGACCGTTTGTGGGGATAGTTACTGCTTCTGTATTATCCTTGTATTTTATTTCAAGAGTCATACTGCCGCTTTTTTCTTCTATGATAGTTCCTTTTATATCGCAATTGGTATTTTCTATACCATATCTGATTACATTAAGATGTGGACAATATACATCTTTTAATAAATCATTATCGGCACACAAAAACAGAGGAGAACCGTCAGGAAGTTCATTGGCAAGCTCCATTTTTGCCTTTAATATATTTTCTCTGGTTTTTAGATATTCAAGATGACATACACCGATGTTTGTTATAACACCGATATTCGGTTTAACTATTTCAGCAAGTTCTTTTATCTCACCAAAACCACACATTCCCATTTCCACAACGGCTACCTCTGTGGATTTATCAAAAGAAAAGACAGTATTTGATGTGCCTATCTCGTTATTTTGATTTCCCTGGGTTTTACCTACATTAAATTGTGAAGCCAAAACAGCGGAAATCATATCTTTTGTTGTGGTTTTTCCAACACTGCCGGTTATTGCAACTGCTTTAAATTTTTGTGTGGTTCTATACCACTGTGCCATTTTTTGCATTGCTTTTACAGAGTCTTCACAAACAAATATATTTTCGTGATTATAGTCAACACTGTGTTCTGCAATTACAGCAACAGCTCCTTTATCAAATGCCTGTTCAATATAGTTGTGTCCGTCTACCCGTTCACCTTTTATTGCAATAAAAATTGTTTTGTCTGTTATATTTCGGCTGTCTGTTGATATATGGTTTACTTCCTTGTCTCTATCTACTGTAAATCCCAAAGCACCAACAATATCTTTTAGTTTTACGGTATCCATTTTTGCCCTCCGTTTTTTATACTGTCAATTTCTATACTATATATTTATATTAAGCTTGCCTTCTTTTTTCTTTTGCAAAAGTTCTTCTACAATAACTCTTTCATCAAAATATATTGTTTCGTCATGCAAAACTTGATAGTCCTCATGACCTTTTCCTGCAAGCAGTAGTAAATCTCCTGATTTTATATTATCGATCGCCCACATAATAGCTGTATAGCGGTCCGGAATAATCTTATATGGTGTATCTATTCCTTCAAAACCAACTATTGCATCATTTATAATTTGTAGTTCATCTTCGTCACGTGGGTTGTCAGATGTAAGTATTACAAGGTCAGAGCCTCTTGCCACATTTTCAGCCATTATTTTTCTTTTTGCTCGGTCTCGATTACCTGCGCAGCCAAAGAGTGTTATTAATCTGCCTTGGGTAAATTTACGCATACTGGCAAGTATTTTTTTCAGTGCCTCAGGTGCGTGTGCAAAATCACGTATTATTGTGTAGTCGGCATTTGTTGGTATTACCTCTGCTCGACCTGTTACACCATGGCAATATTTTATACCATTCGTACAATCTACTATATTATTGCTAATTTGTATACTTGCAATTATTGCCTGTAAAGCATTCATTACAGAAAATTCTCCCGGCATAGGTACTGTTACATTGTATGATGTATTTTTATAAATCATATCAAAGATACATTTGTTGGAAAAATACTGACGGTTTTGTGTGTAAAAATCGGCGTCTTTGTTTGTTATAGAACAAGTAATTATATTGACACTTGTATCTTGAATTTCGTTATACAGACGTTTGCCGTAGCTATCGTCTGTATTTATTATTGCGGTTTTGCACATTGTAAACAGTTTTTTCTTTGATAAGAAATAGTGTTCCATAGTTTTGTGATAGTCCAAATGGTCTTGTGAAAAATTTGTAAATACAGCTATGTCAAAATGAAGTCCGTCTAGTCGCTGTTGGTCAAGTGCTTGTGAAGATGTCTCCATAACAACATATTTACAGCCCAAATCCACCATTTTTGCAAAAAGTTCATTTAGTGGATATGGGTCAGGTGTTGTAAATTTTGCCGGAATGGATATATCATCTATTTCATTACGGATAGTTCCAATTAAACCTACTTTCTCACCCATATATTTTAGAACAGATTTAATAAGGTATGTTATTGTTGTTTTTGCATTTGTACCTGTTATTGCAATAAGATGTAACTTTTCGGCAGGGTTACCAAAGTGTTCCGCACACATTATTGCGTAGGCATAACGAGTATCTTCGACGATTATTTGTTTATCAATATCCAAATTATGCTCTGCAACAACAGCAATTGCTCCTTTTTCAAGCATATCTTTGGCTACATTGTGTCCGTCGAATCTTGCACCCTTTATACATACAAAAATATCACCGGGTTTAATATTACGAGAATCTGTGGTGATTCCGCCTACATCAATGTTTTCAATATTTGTAATATTGGTTTTATAATTTAATCTTTGTATATATTTATTTAGTTTCAAACTATATTCACCCTTTACTCATTGATAATTATGGCCACATAGTCGCCACGCTTTTGTCTACAAAATCAACTGTAATGACAGTTCCTCGTTCAACCTGTTTTCCGGCAGGAATATCTTGACTTGCCGCAACAGCATATTCATTGTCAAAGTTTACACCTGTTACACGAATATTAAGTCCAGAGTTTATTATCAGTTTATTTGCTTCCATTCCGGTTTTTCCGCGTACATCAGGAACGGTTGCCATAGTATTTTCATCAGTTTCTTCTGTATATAGTAGTACTGTACCATTTCTGGGTACAGATGTACCTGCTGAGGGCACTTGTTTTACTATTTTTTTTCCGTATCCTATTACTTTGCCGTTAAGTTGTGATTTTTGCAAAGAGCTTTTTGCTGCATGTGGGCCAAAGCCTATGTAATTATTAACTTTAATATCAGCTTTTGCCAATTCTTTTTCTGTGAATTTCTTTTCTACATTTAGGTATGGCAATGTTTCGGCAAGAACAGCACCAACAACAGGAGCGGCGATAGTTGAACCATAGGCATTTGTAAGTGACGGTTCATCAAGAAGTACAAGGCAAGCATATTGTGGATCATCCATAGGAGCAATACCGACAAATGACAGTATGTGTTCTTTTTTACCTGTCTTGTTTTCAAGGTCAATTTTTTCAGAAGTACCTGTTTTTCCGCCTATTCTGTATCCTGCAACATAAGCATTTTTACCTGAGCCTTGTGTTACAACATTTTCAAGCATTTCGCACACAAGTTTCGATGTTTCTTCTGAGATAACTTGTCTTTTTGGGATAGGTTTATTTTCACTTACTATATTTCCATGTGAATCAATAACTCTTTTTATAAGTGACGGTTCATATAAGTAGCCACCGTTACAAGCAGCTGCAACAGCGGTTATTAGCTGTATTGGTGTTACTTTAAAGGTCTGTCCGAAAGCACAGCTTGTAAGTGAGTTTTCATAATCTTGTGGTGACATAAGGGCTTTTTTGGAGTGATACAAACTTTCGGCTTCACCGGGAAGTGGTATGCCTGTGGTATCAGTAAGTCCGAATGATTCAAAAAAGTCATAGAACTTTTCTGCACCTATTTTTGAACCAATCATCATAAATGCGGGATTACAGGAATTTTGTACAGCTTCTGTCAAGGTCTGAGCACCATGACCGGTAAGCTTCCAGCACGATTTCTTTACAGAGCCAACCATGTGGTATCCGGGACAGAAAAATGTACTTGAAGGCGTGATAGCACCTGTTTCAAGACCTGCTGCCAGTGTTACTATTTTAAAAACAGAACCAGGCTCATAGGGTTCACTTATACATTTGTTGTTCCATTGGTCAAATTGAGCTTCAAGTAAGAGTTTGTTATATTCTTTTATATCAGTTACTTGTGTATCCAGTCTTAACTGTACTTCTTTATCAGCTATCTTATTTGGTTCGTTTGGGTTAAAGTCAGGCATAGTTACCATTGCAAGTATCTCGCCGTTTTTTATATCCATAAATATACCTGCGGCACGATTTTTTACACCATGTTCAATAACCGCACTACGCAAGTTTCGTTCGAGTATTTGCTGAACAGTTGCGTCAAGAGTTGTAACAATGCTATTACCGTCTTGTGAATTGTATACATCTTGGTATCTGAATGACATTTCACTGCCTTTTGCATTTTTTGCGGTTACTACTCTGCCGGGTATACCGCTCAGTGTACTGTTAAAATATGCTTCAATACCGTAAGCTCCTTTATTTTCACCATTAACAAAGCCAAGTACGCTTGATGCAAGAGTATCGTATGGATAACTTCTTTTTGTTGTTTCTTGTAAATATACACCTTTTATTTTATTATCAGCCGCAAATTTTATTGCCGCATCTGCATATTCTTTTGAAACACGCTTTTTAATTTCTTTATAATACTTTGTCTTGTCACTTGCTTTTTTCAGTATTACTTCTTCTTCAATACCGAATATTTCGTGCATACCTTGTGCAAGTAGTTTTGCCTCACTGTCAGTAATATCGGCAGGAGAAAATAAAACGTTCCATACAGTTTCACTTTCTGCTAAAACGTTACCGTTGCGGTCATAAATTTTGCCTCGGTTTGGTGTAATCGGAGTGGTTTTTAACTGTTGGGACAAAGCTCGCTGCGTATACATCTTTCCATCAATAAATTGTATTGTATATAGTTGTCGTACAACAAAGCTAAAACATACAATTAATATAACAATCATAATTGCAATACGCTTTCGCATAGATACAGATGGTGACTTTTGCATAAGTTGTTGTATCTCCTTTGTTTATATTAAAAGAAAAATCTACATAAGCAACATTCACCGCCCCCACAAAAAAGGCGGTGAAATATTTTCAGTCAATTTAAGTAGATTGTTAGTATATATATATTTTATTTTTGTTTAATGTATTCACATAATTTTATCCATGTGCGTTTCAATTTTGCTATCATATCATATTTTTCTTCTATTTTAGCTCTGTAAACACTGTCTTCGGATGGGATGGAGATATATTCTGTTTGATATTTTTCACATTTACCCATTAATAAACTTCTTTGTGACTGCTCTGCTATTTCTATATTGTTATATATATTAAATAGTTTTTCTTCCATAAGTGTGTTATCTTTTTTCAATGTTTCAAGTGCTTTCTTTTCTTGATTTATTTTATAACCCAACTCATTTTTTTCTATTTGATGATATACTGACAAAGTGGATAAACCTACCAGTGCCAAAACACATATTAATGCCTGTATTCTGTTTACACCTGTTCTTATTCTTTTATTTGTGCGAACACCGATAATCTTTTCTTTCTTTTTTATATCATTATACTTTATAGCATTATCTACGTATTTTTTTGCTGTACTTGACATTTTTAAAAGTCCTCCGTTTTTTTATTCATAAAAACAATAAATAAAACATTATTATTATACAATTCCAAAGTGTTTTATTTTGACGAAAATAGTATATTACAATATAAGATTTTATAATTTTTCGATTATTCTCAATTTTGCACTGCGACTTCTTGAATTAATTTCTTTTTCTTCGTCAGTTGCCTCTATTGGTTTTCTGTTTATTAGTTTTGCGCGTGGTTTATTGCCACATATACATATAGGAAAATCGGGTGGACAAGTACACCCTTTGCATAGTTGTGCAAATTTTTGTTTTACCATTCTGTCTTCTAATGAGTGGAATGTAAGTATTACAAATCTACCACCTGAATTCAGTCTCTCAAAGCCTTCATCAAGACAACGTGAAAGTACGTCAAGCTCACTGTTTACAGCAATTCTGATTGCCTGAAAAGTTTTTTTCGCATTGTGGCTACCTTGTTTTTTAGCTGATTTTGGTATAGCTTGTTCTATTATGTTTACAAGTTCAAATGTTGTTTCAATAGGTTTATCTTGTCTTGCATAAAATATTTTTTTTGCAATAGGTAGTGCAAAGTTTTCTTCGCCGAATTCGCGAATAATTCTTGCAAGACTGCTGACATCTGTATTGTTTACTATATCATAGGCACTTGTACCTGATTGTGACATACGCATATCAAGAGGTGCATCTTTCATATATGAAAAACCTCTTTCAGCTGTATCTATTTGATGTGATGATACACCTAAATCCAAAAGTATACCATCAACTTTATTAATTCCTTCGTTATTTAAAACATTGTCGATATGTGAAAAGTCGCTATGTACAACTTTTGCGACAGGATATGGAGATAGTCTCTCTGTTGCCGTCTTAACTGCGTCTGGGTCTTTGTCGGTAGAAATAAGTCTGCCTGTTGTAAGTCTTTTTGCTATTTCCTTTGAGTGTCCTGCACCACCTGTTGTGCCATCAACATATATTCCGTTTTGTTTTATATTTAAACCATCAATACACTCGTTAAGCATTACTGATATATGCTCAAAAGCCATTAGTTCACCGCCTATTATTATTTATAAGTATACTCTTTTTTATTATATTACTTTTTGTTTCACAAGGCAAGTATTTTATATAGTGGATTTTAAATATTTATTTTTAAAGTGTAAAAAAGTTTATATATTTATGCGCAACAAATAAAAAATTTAAAAGAATTTTTTTGATAAAATAAAAAATCCTTACTTTCAAATTTTATCTTTGAATAGTGAGGATTATATATTATTGATTTTGCAGTTGTTTTATAGCTTTTTTAAACTGTATGCTGAATATAATAATTGTAAATGTTACGGCAATGGCGTCGGATATCGGTTCAGCTAAATACACACCCATTGTTTTATTGACTATAAAATGCGGTGTTATATAAATTAAAGGAATTAGCAGTACAAATTTTCTTACTACCGCAACTATTATAGAGCTAATGGCATATCCCAAAGCAGTGAATGTCATTTGACAAGCGATTTGAATACCGAATATAAATAATGAAGATGCATACACTCTTAAAGCTTTTGCAGTGAATTCTGTCAGTACAGGGTCCGGAGTGAAAATTTTTGCAAATAGTTCAGGTACTATCATTACTGCAAACCACAATACAAAAGAATAAATGGAGCAACTTATTAAAAGTATTTTGTAAGTTTGTTTTACACGATCTGGTTTTTTTGCACCATAGTTATAGCTTGTTATGGGTTGTGCACCCATACCGATTCCTTGTAGTGGCAGCATAGCAAACATCATTATACTTGTAAGTATTGTCATAGCACCAACGGCAATATCGCCGCCGTATCTTAGCAATGAGGAATTAAAGCATACTGAAATAATACTTTCGCTACTTTGCATAATGAAAGTTGCACTACCCAAAGCAAGACATGGCAGTATAATTTTTGGTGAAAGAGTCATATATTTTTTCTTTAATTTTAGCAGTGTTTTATTTCCAAAAAGGAAAATTAAAATCCATACAGTAGAAATAGCTTGTGAAATAATCGTTGCAAGAGCGGCACCGGCAACGCCCATTTTAAATACAAAAATGAATATTGGGTCAAGAACGATATTTGTAATTGCACCTAGGACAACCGACATCATAGAAACTTTTGTAAAGCCCTGAGCTGTTATAAAGGCATTCATACCCAATGTAATTTGAACGAAAATTGTACCAATAGTATATATGTTCATATACTGCATAGCATATTCGATAGTGTTTTCACTTGCACCAAAAGTAAGAAGTAAATCTCTGTTCCAAATAGACATTACAACAGTTAAAATTACAGAAAGTATTATTTGTATAGCAAAGCAGTTTCCGAGAGTCTTTTCTGCGGATTCCATATCTTGCTTACCCATAAATATTGAAGCTTGCGGAGCACCACCGGAGCCAACCAAAGCAGCAAAAGCGGATACTATCATAATAATAGGCATACATACACCGATACCTGTTAGGGCAAGTGAACCTACATTTGGAATATGTCCTATATAGATACGGTCAACTATGTTATAAAGCATATTTATAAGTTGAGCTACTACCGTTGGAACAGCTAATTTAAACATAAGTTTGCCGATAGGCTCTGTTCCAAGTAATTCTTTATTGTCATTCATTATTTTATTCTCCTATCATTTTGATATTTGATTATCAATATTTTTTGCAATACGTACAATATAATCATTCAGTATTTTAATTTCACCTTCACTGAACCCGTCAAAGAATATTTTAAAAAATTCTTTTTGTGTGGTATGACCGTCAGCCACTATATCTACGACTTTATCGGTAAGTTTAAGATGAACTGTTCGCCTATCGTTATTTATATATTTACAAGTTATTAGTCCACGTTTTTTTAGTGAATGTATGGTAATAGAGACATGTGATTTTGTTAAATGTCTGTGTTTAACAATTTGCGTTGCAGTATCGTACTTTGGATTATTTGTCAAAAACATAATAATTTTAAATTCCATATATGTTAAATTATGTTTTTCACAAATCGGAGTGACCATCTTAGTATATAGGGTTTCCCCTGAATTTAAATTGTCAAATAAAATTTTCAAACAATCACCTCAATTTATTTAATAATTAACCATTCAATTATGAACTGTTCTAAATCGAACGAAAAGTATTATAATACTATTTGAATGTTTGTCAATAGTATTTTTAAAGTTTTAAGTATAATTATTAATTTTTTGTTATATTTTGTTAATAATTCTAAAAAAATATATTAATATTAGTA
>JAHHTR010000154.1 GCA_020024515.1 Angelakisella sp. | reverse complement strand
TAGTTATTTATTTTTATCGGCTTCATTAATCGACTCCAAGAGTTTACAATTGCTCTCCCCTTTGGCCCAGCCTAAACATCTGATACTCCCGATTGACAAAGGAAAATCGAACTTATCAAAATCTTCTATTTCATAAGAAGAAAGAAAATCTTCAAGTTTTTCTGCAACTTCTACATCTTCTTCGGTTCCCATGTCCTTAGCCATGTAACAAAGACAATATAAGTCTTGATAAGTTGTCAATTCATTAATTATATCTTCCGCACATTCACCTTGGAAGAAAAAATTTTGCGGGCCAAACATACTGCTTATTTCAATTATAGCAGCAACAGGAGTAATCTCTTCTGTAACTGCACCCACTTGAAGGGATTTTGTCGTTTTTTCTGTTACCATATCAGTATCTATTTAAAATCAACTACAAATAAAAGGTTTATCTATGCAATAATTCTGCATAGATGAAAATAAATTTCTTTTTAGTATATAGATGCAATCAATTAAATCCTATAAAAATATCAGCCTGTGCAATTAAATTACATACCTTTATGCTTAACTTTGTATAATTACATAGAATGATGTGCTTATGGCTGCTAATTTATTTGGCCGGTATGTATGGCTTATAGAAGAGTTCCGGCGGTATAACCGACTCACTTACGAAGATATTAATGCACTCTGGCGAAAATCCGGACTTAGTTATGGAGAGAACGACAATCTCGCTCTTAGGACCTTTCATAACCACCGGAAGGCTATATCTGATATTTTCGATGTTGACATAGTATGTGACGCCAAAGACGGATATAAGTATTACATAGACAATCCGGAAAATCTTGAAAATGACAATCTGAGAATATGGCTCATTGATTCTTATACAGCCTTAAACCAGATACAGGCTGATAAAAAGCTGAAAGGGCGCATTATATTTGAGGATGTGCCGTCAGGCCATAAATGGCTGAATACCATAACCGATGCCATGCGGAATAATAAGGTACTGAACATCACGCATCAGGGATTCGGCAAATCCGATTCCAACAGTTTTGACATAGAGCCATATTACCTCAAAGTGGTAAAACGCAGATGGTATGTGCTGGCACGCAGTCCGTTTTATTCCAATCTCAACCATAAGAAAAATAAGGAAGATGGAGAAAACCAATGCGAGGATGTATATATGATCTATGCACTTGACCGTATTCTGGACTGCCGTATTACAGAAACTTCTTTCTCTATGAAAAAGAATTTCGATATAAATAAATACTTCTACGGATGCTGCGGTGTTATCCGTTCAGAAGAAGTCCCAATTAAAGTTGTTCTTAAAGCCTATAACGGAGGAGCAGATTATCTGCGCACTCTACCGATTCATGAATCACAATGTGAACTCGACATTAAAGACGATGAAGCCACCTATTTTGAGCTGAAGGTCTGTCCTACTTTCGACTTGTACCAGGCTCTGTTGGCTCAAGCCGACCAGATTGAAGTTGTTGAGCCTGAATCTGTTCGCAATGAGATGCGCAATTATATAGGAAATATGATGTCTTACTATAAATGATGTAACGACATGGAGTTTCACCATGCACCCCTGTATCTTTCGTAACAGAATTAAAAGGAGAAAAACGCGTAAAAGAATTTTGTAAAAATAGTATCCGGTATCAACTTATAAGTACTTTTGACGCTTCCAAAACAGTCAGACTTCGGTGGTGAATCTGCTAACATTATTAATGGTTAGCTTGGGCTTAATAATTGACGCAATGATTACTATAATATAAAAATTAAGGGAATACTATCAACAATTATGATAGTATTCCCTTAATATGAAACTATTGATTTTAAGTTATCAATTTTCAGATTATCAATCTATTATTGAACTAATATTTTTTCTACCTGTTTTCCACAACATTTAATATAAATGCCTGGTACAGTAGGATTATCTACCTTAATACCTTGAAGATTATAATATTTAATTTCGTTATTAACATCATCAACTGGTACGGTTTCAATACTACTCTTTTTACCTGCTTTTACAACAATATTGTCCAAAAAAACATTTGTTATAGGACCTTCATGACGAACAGCAGATAGCTTTAAACGAATTGTTTGAACAGATTTATTTAATTCTACTGGTACTGTTACATTCTTCCAATGAGGTTGTGTTTCAACATCCGGATCAGCTGACAGGTACAAAGACTTCCATTCTCCATCATCTTTACTTATATAAACACATATTTGATTTTTTGAAGCTTCTGCAATAACTTCCCAATAATAAAAAGATAATTCTACCGTTTCTAGTCCGGATACTTCAATATGAGGAGATATTAAAGATTCTGTTTGTCCGTCCTTTGAATATGAGAAAAATTTACAGGAAGCAAAACCTTTATCATTATCCTGAGATTCTATTGTCAGAAATTCATCTGTCGGAAAATAAAACATTTTACCGCTATCCACAAATTCCCACGCTTCATAAGTATAATTCGGATCATCTTGTGTTGTTTCTGTCATCCAACCTAAATGCTTTAATAATCCACCGGCAAATGACTCTGAAAATGGCAGCATTGATGGTTTACCCACTACAACAAGTTCTGATACAGCCTCCTGCATACAAGGTCCTACCTCATTCTTAGCAATCAAAATATATTTTAAAGTTCTTTCTTCACTGAAGTCTGGAGTATCAACGTATTCGGTTTTACTTAAATTTTCAACAACAACTTCTTTTTGTCCATCAAGATAGACTCTTGACAAGCTATATGTGGTAGATTCTGGGTTAAAATAGCCATTACGTCCACCAGCCTTAGGAATATCCCATGAAAGTTCAACACTGCTTCCTAAAGACTTACATACAAAGTTTTCGGGTGTACCCGGATAATCAAGACCTACAAAAATAGAAGCTGAGGAACCTGAACTGTATCCATTTTCCCCTATTCTGGTAATGATACGATACTCATATTCTTTATTAAGAGTAAGACCTGAATGTACCCAAGTACACTTTTCACCTGGAGATACATTTTCAATAGTATGAATAGTTGTATATGTCCAATCTTCATATTGTTGAATTTCAATAGCCATAACACCTGTCAAATCAAAATCTTTGTCACTTTTTAAAGGTGCATTCATAGACATTGAGATGGAGGTAGCTTTTGCATCTGCTACTGATAATATTAAATCTGTAACTTCTCCAGGAATTACTCCTGTATAAACAGAAGCAAAAGCTGAAGCTCCTTTCTGAGCATCAACATAACAAGTCAAACGATATTCATACTTACAATCTAAAGATATATTCTTGTCAACAAATTCAAACAGTTCACCCATCTTCGGTGATTCTACACGAGCATATTCTTCGTCTGGCCAAGGAGTATTAGCAACATGTCGTTCAATTAAAATATAAGATACGTAAGGAAGATCAAATTGTTCGTATGTTTCCCAATCATACTCTGTCTTAGTAGGTACAATACCACTGACAGTAACAGTTTGATTTTCGGGATTAAACACAGCCTTCTGACTAGAAATGCAGTCTGGAATATACACTTTAGCACTTGCCAACTGAGGCAATAATAAAGCAACTAAAACTAAAATAAAGTAAACTTTTTTCATAGGATTTGAGATTAAATAATTACATATAATTAAGTTTATATCGCGTTAAAATCATTATTTATCCTGAGTCTTTTCTTTTTAATTCTTATTTATATAAAATATCTGCTATTTCTCAAATGTAATCATTTTCTGTTATATATTTCACACAAAAGGTTTATTTATGCATTTTATATTTATATTAACAAACGGCGTAAAATTCTGAGAAAACGATCAACAACCTTACGTTTATAGACCTATAAATTGAGAGTATACCTTCCTTTAAAAAACAATTAGTGTAAATATAAGATTCCTATAAAAGCAGGCACTTATTATATTAACTGAAAGACAACTGTCCCGCAAATTTGCATAAATGATGAACAGCCACATGCAGCATTCGGATTAGCGATTTTGTGTATAAGAGAAAGAATACGATGCTTTAATCGTTCATAT
>JAHHTR010000153.1 GCA_020024515.1 Angelakisella sp. | reverse complement strand
GCTATTCTATTCGCTTGTCTGATATTTACAATTACTGCGCCAACATATATTTGGAAAATACTCGGATAAGGACGGTATAAATATAAAGATGACGACCACGTCAATACAATGGCGAGGTTATCATCTTTGTTTGTGTAATATATGTATTAAAAAATCTATCTCAAAAAATCAGATTTGCTATCTTGCAATCTAAAATTATAACCTTTTCGATTTAAGTTTGCTATTTTTAGTGCAACAAGATTAATATCAGAATTCATACATTTTGCAATCATTTCAATATCATATCCATACTCGACATACTCTAAGACTTCATTGTCAGGTAAAGCTATTTCGGCAGCAAAACAATTTGCCTCATATTCCATTCTGTCATTTTTCATATCAAATATATTGAATTCTTGAAAAACTTTTGCTTCGCCTCTATGTAAAACATCATGTCCGATTTCATGGAGCAGTACAATTTTTCGAAGTTCCGGAGACAAGTCTTCTTTTATAAAAATAAATCTATTACGCTCAATTACTTTATAAACACCTTTTTGTTTGGAAAAAGCAACTGACATTATAATAATTCCAAGTTGTTCAGCAATATCATCAGGAACTCTTGATCCAACCCTTTTAATAATTTTATTTGCCATATCCATAATACGAATGGATTGATTAATCTGCATAGGCACACCTTCTTTTTAATTCGATAATTGACTATATTAATCTTGGCTTTTTTTGTATTTTTTAGGTGCATATTTTTTATTGTTTTCTTTAGCAATTACATATGCTTTTTGTATAGCTAACATTAATTCATCCATATCTTCTTCAGCCAATTTTCCACCTGCAAATAGACCGGTCAATTCTTCTACTAATGTTTCCGCACCTTTTTTACCACGATATCCATATTCAGCTTGAGCATTAAAAATAAATTCATCTTCTTGTGTAAGGAGATAGTTAACATTTAAGTTTAGAGCATCAGCTAATTTAATGTAAAGTTCTCTTGTTCGTGGAGGAAAAGCATCTGCTTCATATGAAGTAATAGTTCGTCTTGAAACACCTATTTTTTCAGCAAGCTGAGTTTGAGTTAATTTAAGCTCTTTTCTTGCTTTTTGTACTTTTTCACCAAAAGTCATAATAATACCACCTTAATTTTAGGAAATTTATTTTCGCATTCCTATTGACATAGGAAACTAAATATCCTATAATAGTAAATAGGAAATCCAGTTGCTTATATTTTAGCATTAGTTGCTCATATTGTCAAGAAATATAGAGCTATTTTCTTTTAAGCTGGTATTTCCCCCTTAGAGTGACTCAAGGAAATTATTACACACCACTGTTTTATCCCACTGCAGAGGGTATTAAAAACAGTAAAACAAATTTAATTTTAAAGGAGATTTTAATTATGGAACTTAAAGATGGTGCAACTTATCGTTTGCAAAATAGAGCAGATAGTAGCCGTTCTCTGAATGTATATGGTATCAGTCCTACTTCTTTGGCGAATGTTTGTTTATATACAAATAATAATAACGATATTTGTCAACAGTGGGTATATCATAAAGTTGGAAATCGTGAATATTTTACATGTAAAGGTCTTGCTTTAGCTATTTTTACCGGTTTATCTTCCGTTGCAAATGTAAAGAACTATAATGCTCATGTTGACGATTTTACGGAGACTTCTTATGTTACAACAAAACAAATTTCTGATAGTTACATTCAAATCAAGTTAAATTACAATGGAAGATATCTGACCGCTAACCAAGGAAGCAATGGTACTTCCAATGGAAAAGATGTTAATGCGGCTGGCAATGTCTACTTCTATAAAGGTGGACTGACCGACCATAGTCAGGATTGGAAACCGATACTCTTGGACGATGACACAACTAATCCTGATACTGATACTGACAAAGATCCTTATACTGCGTTGAATTGGAGCTATGTCTTTAATGATCCTAAGAACGCATGGGGCTATTGGGGCTATTCCCCTACCGGCAACTCTAACAAAAATAATGGTAAGCCATGGATTCATTGGGGTATTGATATTATTTGTAATATTGGTATTCCAATTTATGCACCAGAAGCAGCGACCGTATTTCAGACAGGTTCAGGCGACAATAGAGGCAATTATATTGTTTTAAAGATGGATCAGCTTGACCCTGTATCGGGACGATCTATGTATGTAAGATTTTTGCATATGAAAGAACAAGCAAAGGTTACGTCTGGGCATATTTCTAAAGGTACTCTACTGGGCTATGTTGGAAACAGTGGAACTAAGACTCCACACTTGCATCTGGATATTAACACTAAAACTTCTACCCAAGCAGGCGGTGGTGATTATAGATCTGATAATACTATCAATCCTGTTAGATTCTTTCCCAATATTAGCTTTCCCAATAACTATTATCAGGAAGGCGTTTAGTATGTATTTAGAGAAGGTCTCCTCTAAATAGTAAAATGGAGTGTTTACTATTTATTTAAGCACTCCATTTTTGTAAAGTTAATCGTGAGAGGAAGGAAAACTAGGCTCTGCCCATGAATCGATTAACTTTCTAAATTGCACATTTATTTTCGTTTCATCATCTAATCCTTTATTAACCCAATTAAGTGTAGGATAAATATCACTGCTGATTTCACTTGTTTCGATATATAAAGAATCAACAAGGAAATATAAAGAATACATTGGATTTTCATCATTGATATGTTCGTAGAAACTAATTATTTGATGTACTTCTGCATCATCTTCCTTTTTAGTCGGTGTATTTTCAATTTTCACTTTTTGGAGCAATTCAATTATCTGATTGATCTGTTTGGTATCTGCAATTTCGGTTGTTTCCCCTAACATTACATTATAATATGTGATTTTTGTCGGAACAATATCGGAATTTGGGAGTAAAAAGTTTGGTAGTGTATCATATCGAAAGATGTTTACCTCTGACTCGGTTGTAGCTTGAGATTGATTCTGATTTTTACCTTCATTACTTTCGACTTGTGACTCTTTATAAGGAAAAGAATCGGAACTTTCCAGAGAAGAACTTGACATCGAAATACTGTCCTCCTTGTTATCTGTAAAAGAAGAATTTTGTTCTGAACAAGCGCTGAAACACAGACAAGCCATTATACCAATTACAATTAAAATTTTGATTTTCATAATTTCACTCCTAATATTTTATTTTAGTATCATATCTCCGCATAAAAAAGGTGACAGAAGGTAGTCTTTATCAGACCTCCATTTGGTTTGCAATTATAATAACTTTCACTTTCTTCTCTCCACCCTGTATTTAATCTATATAAAGTATATATTATATTTACTGTATTGTCAATATATAACAAAAAATAGACATAAAAGCCATGTAGGATTACAATAGATGTGTTACAAAAAAGAAAAAAAGATGACGAAATGGAAAATCTGTATTACAGTAAGGTTGCGACAACTAAACTGAAAATGAGGATAATCCATCTTGTCATGAAAAGTGTAACACAAACCTGTAAATATCATCAAGCCTTATTTTTGTATTTCCAAAATACAGAGCAATTTAATATACTATTGTAACTTGTAAAAATATTTTAGTTATTTTCAGATTCAGTTGTTAAAAGTTTGTAAAAACAAAAAGTTTAATTTGGTACAAATATTGAAATTTGAAAAGTTATTGTCATGTTATTATTTTTATATTAAAACAGTTGATTATCGAAAAACTTACCATATACTTTCAAATTATTTTCATAAATGACTATTTTGGGAATGTAATAAATTTAAAAAATAAAGATGATTAATTGTTGATATTGGGTATAGCTTTAAAATGCTGTTAATAATATACTTGCTTTACAAAATATAAAGCAAAGAGGTGAATTAAATGGCAGAAACAAAAAGCTTATGCGCCCTTATACCTATTGAATTACATAATAAGGTCACAGCAAGCAAGGATGAAAGTGGATTGACACTAAATCAATATGTTGAAAAAATAATAACCGAATATTATGAGTGAACAAGTCCATTAAAAATGGACATAGAAAAAAGAAACCCCTTATGGTAGAA
>JAHHTR010000152.1 GCA_020024515.1 Angelakisella sp. | reverse complement strand
TTGAAATATAGTCAGAAGGGATTCCATCAAGATCATATGCATCCGTATACAGGATTTGAAGAAGGCAAGATTAAAGACTTAGTGTTGCCGGACGGAACAGTGATTGATGATGATACTAAAGAAGATTGGCGTAGAAGAAGGAATACACTAGCAAACCTTCAATTGTTGGAAGGTAGAGAGAATGAATCCAAGAATGCAACACCACTTGTCGATTGGTTGAAGGTTACTGAGAATAGTGAAAATGCTAAGTACCTTCCTAGTGATGTTTCATACGAACTATCTAATTTTGAAGAGTTTATGGAGAAACGCCAGGAATTGATGAGTAAAGCATTAAAAGATATTTTATTATAGAAGGAGGGATGAATGTGATAATTCCATATAGCGAAATCCATGAAATCCTAAACGGTAGTTATATTGATGATGGAGAAGAAATATTAACTAAGCATTCTGCATTTAATGGTGAGCGAGAATTTGCACTTGTACTTATCGAGCAATGCATGGGATTGTTGAGTAGAGAGGTTATAAATGATAAGTTTATTGTACAATATCTGCAAGGACTTTTAGCTTTGACAAATCCTGAAAGTAAACATTATGAAAAATTTTTGAATGCATTTTCTCCAGGACCTATGCTCATAACAAAGGCTTTAAATGGAGAAAAATTGTCTATAGGCGATATTGCAGTTGTAAAGGAATTAATGCAAACAAACATGGCAGAGTATACGATGAAGGGAGAATATCAAAGATGTTGTTACTCTGCAATGCTCACTTTTTTTCAAACAGCATATTGCATACTAACCAAAAAAATAGACTTTATTATTAAACACATAGATATGATAGCTGATTTGGATGATGAGCTTGAAAGTATCCAGTTGTATGAAAGTTCTGAACCAATTGATGTAATCATTGTCGACTGGCACAGCAGTAACAAAATTAACAGTATTTATATGTTATATAAGAATCAATATTCTGGATTAGATAAAGCTTCAATTTTAGATTTAGTAGCAGCGGATGTTATAGAGGAAGATTATTATTTTAAAGACGAAAGATTTTCGATTGCACCAAGTATTTTGACAAAACAGTATTGTTCGATAATTGAACATGAGATAAATGAAATAATTCAATTACTGAATTTACCTAATAAACCTCAAAAACATCTGATGTGGTTTAAAATGAAAGAGTATGTTAAATCTAATAATATTGATTTAGTGGCTACTGATTTTTCACTGTCAGATGTTTTAGAAGACTTATACGATTTGCGTAACAAGGGTGCACATGGAGATGTAATAACGAAGGACGAATATAAGATGATTACCCGATATAAAAATCTTGGACTCTTTGATGGCATTTCTGTAGAAAAACTTCGATTAAAAAATGGGAAAATATCTCCAACAATAGATGAATTAAATGAGTATATGGGACTAACTTAAGGTCTATGTATTGTGATTCAGTTACTATTTACTCAATCAAAACCACAAGTGCAATCAAGCCTTTCACAGGCTCGAAACCCTAGATTTTAAGGGGAAAAGTGCGTTCCACCATTCCCTTGTACAGTGGGTCTTGAGTAGGTTACTCGTTGGAGAACCGAGCCACGTAGAAGCAATAATTCAGATGACAAAGCTGTAAATAGCGATTAAAAGCCACTTTACAGACTTTTTATCACCAAAATCCCGAACCCCCGAAAATCCCGTTTTGACAGATGACATTGGGGTGTGGATAGATGACAGAAGAATATTTGGATAAAAAAACAACCTCATTAATTTAGAAGGGTGAACCAATCTCGCCAGACAGCTTAAACGATATGCTCGGCAGAGTTCTCAAAAGGGCAGGACTGCCAAAGATACGTTTCCACGATTTAAGGCATACATTCGCAACATTTGCGCTACAAAACGGAGTTGACGTAAAGACTGTATCGGGAATGTTGGGACACTTTTCAGCGGGATTTACACTCGATACTTACACCCATATAACCACAAAATCACAGGTAGAAGCAGTGAACACGATGAGCAGTATTTTAACAAATGATATAGGATAAAAGATAATAAACACGATAACAAAGCCGTCTGTGAGGGTAATTTATGTGTTTAAATAAGAATTGAATTAGAAATCAAATAAAAAAGTTTCGGCGTGCAGAAAATATAAATTTCTATACGCCGATTTTTTGCTATACTCAGTCAAAATGAGGTTATTATTCGATTTTTAGAATTCGTATTGGTCAAAACATTGGTCAAAGAAATTTTGACGAGTTTTTGAGTATATATGAAAACAAGCTTTGGAGATATTGAAATGAATGTTTCAAGAGATCATAAAGGCGAATTTGAGTCATAGCTTGTGAAAAAAGAACAGACAGCGCTTACAGGTGATATTGAAGAAAAGATGACTTGACGATATACTGATAACCTATATAGATTGACTTATTTGTTTTCACAGTATATCCCAAAACAGCAATACAACAGTGTAGCATACATCAAATAATCATACAAATACTTAAAAGAGTTGATGGCTGATTCAAAGCTGGCTTATGCAGCAATTAATGAATCTTCAGCATTACAGGATTTAGATGATTTCGCAGAAAAATGGAATAGTAAATACCTTAAAATTTCTATGTCTTGGAGAGCTCATTGTCCGAAATTATCTACATATTTTAAATATTATGATGTTATCAGAATACTTATTTACACCACCAATAGCATAAAAGGTTTTAATCGTCAACGGAGAAAAGTAACCAAATCAAAATCTGTATTTCCAAATGATAACAGTTTACTTAAAATGTTGTATCTTGCTACTACGGATATTACTAAAAAATGGACAGGAAGATGCAGAGACGGGTGACAAATTTATTTCCAGCTGAAGGTATTTTTTGCTGACAGATTACCTGATTAATCTAAAAATATAGAGCTTTTATTTTCGTAAAATTTAATAGGCATACAAGCCATAAAAATTCATAGCTTATATACCTATTCAAACTCAATATTTTATCGTCATTTTAATATTTACATAATTTATGAAAAGGACTCGCAAAATTAAATACTACCCGTTTACATATTCCTTATGAAAATTTAACCAATCGTCGGTATTTTCCATTACATTAAACAAAGCATTTTGTTGCAGTAGCTTATATATAGCGACTGATCTGGCTTGACAGTTTATGGATTTATTTGGATTAAACTCTATATCTGTAAACCAATCATATTCGTTTAAATTCAATGCCTGTCCAAAACTGTCTTGTAATGCGCTGACATATATAAAATCATAAAACGCAGTCTTGGGCTCTAACGGCCATTCTGTTCCGTCCTTTACAAAGGAAATCAAATTTCCCGATGAATGATGTCTTTGGTCTTGTTTTGATTCTTTTGGCGGAACGTTTAATAAATCCAAATACGGACCGCCGTTTTCGTATTTTTTTGCTGCTTGAAAGATATTTTCCAAATATATTCCATTTACTTTTAATGAAAATGCGCCAATACTTTTTCCAAAGTCGCCTCCTTTCGACGATACTTCCAATGCCGATTCGTTACACACATTCTTTATAGCTTGATGTAAATTTACTATGTTTTTTTGTTTTTGTGTTATAGCAAAGCCTCCGTTCCACTGAAACTCAAAGGACTTGCAAATAACCTTTCCATTATGTATTGTCCACGACGGTCGTGTTGCCATTTTTTAATACCTCCTTAAATATATTTTTAAACCAATCGTTGTCGTTATCGCTTGGCGTTTCGTTTGTTTTGCTGTCATCAGTGTTTGGCGTTTCATCTGTTTTGCTGTCATCAGCGTTTGGTGTTTCATCTGTTTTGCTGTCATCAGCGTTTGGTGTTTCATCTGTTTTGCTGTCAACAGCGTTTGGTCTTTCATCTGTTATACCGTATTTTTCTTTATAAAGGGTAGAATTTATATTTTCATCTACAACTAAAAAAGGATTTTGAAAGTTATTCTTTTCCATATAATTTTTTGCATCGTTTTTATTTTTTTTGTAATATTCCAAAGCAATTTGTCTGAATGGTTTAAATTGTTTTTTGAC
>JAHHTR010000151.1 GCA_020024515.1 Angelakisella sp. | reverse complement strand
CCATTTTTTGAATAAATATCACCGCAGGACGTTCTCCGCACCTGCTGCACATTTGCTGTTTCATTAAAAAACGATTACTCCTTTAATAAATTAGTTGCCTTTTTTCTCTTTAATTTGGCGTACAAATCCAGGAATATATCCAAGAAGTGACGCAAGAGTACAAGCAGCTGAAATACCTACTAATATCCAAGTAACAACATTAGGAAGTGTAAAGCCTATCATATCGCACAAAATGCCGTTTTCACCAAATGCAAGAACAAATATCATTACTATACAAAATACTGTTGTAGCAACTTTGCCCCACATTTCAGCGGCAACTGGACGTAAGCCTTTTGATAAGAGAATAGCACCGCCTATAAGCATTACTATTTCTTTTATAATAAAGAACATAAACAAATACTTTATAGCATTGTCCCAATATTTAATAATTAAAACAACTACTATTGATATTTGAGAAAGTTTATCGGCAATAGGGTCAAGAAGTTTACCAAGAGCTGATACTTGATTATATTTTCTTGCTATTTTACCGTCAATTAAATCTGTTAATTCTGCAAATATAATTACTACAATTGCTGAAATAACATAATCTTTCAATAATAATACTACGAATACAGGAATAAGTAATATTCTTAAAAAAGAAAGCAAATTCGGAATTGTAAGCCATCCGTCAAAAAGGTCTTTAAGATTTTCTTTAAAATCATTCATAATTGTTCTCCTAAATTATTAAGATTGGATTAAATTTATTTACAAACTCAAGTATTGCACTTGAATTTATTTGACTAACCAAATTAGCAAGAAATTCGCCATCTGCACCAGTTGTTATATCTTTTATAAAATCAAAAATTGCTGCAAACGCAAAAACTGCTATTACTGCTTTTAGCACACCAAATACTGCGCCAAGAAATTTATTTGTTTTTCTAAACGGTACATTTTTACCGTAAGTTAAACCTCTAATTATCTTTATTATAATCCAAGTTATAACATAGAAAATCCAAAGTGTCAAAACGAAAAGCACAATTTCAATAAGTATAAGAACAATTGGCTCTAAAATATTATCAACTACTCCATTAGCAAGAGAAGCTGAAGATGCATTATCAAGAAAAGAAAAATCCGCCATATTTCCAAGGTCTAAAGGAAATTCATCAATTGTTTTTCTAAATGTTTCTACAAACGCATCAATATTAGCTGAATTATCTATTTGACTTGTAATTTTTTCAACGGCTAAATTTTTTACATATTCGTTATAAATTACCGTTGAATAAGTATTACTTACAAAAAATGATAGTGGAACACCAACTGCAAAGCGGACAAATGAAACAAGTGAAGACATAAAGCCCCTTGCATATCCACTAAAGATAATTAAAAATGCAATTAAAACAAAAAATAAATCTATATAATTCAAATCAATCACCTAACATAATTAAAAGCGTTCTATTAACGACTGGTGTTTAGCAAATACATTTGATGAAAGCTGCATAATTGAAGTATATGAATCATCAACTTCAATCTTGTTAACTTCTTCCCCTTTTGAGGAATTATAAGTAATTATATAATCGCTTGTTAAAACTGATATTTTAGATTTTGATGCAGAAACATCTTTAACTTTTTTAACTGTATCAAATTGGCATTTAACTTTTGCTGATGGAGTTACATATGCCACTTTATCAGTATTTGAGCCAGTATATTCAGAAAAAGCGATAATAAGCTCATCAGACTGATTATAGCAATATGACACTGTATTTACAGTTCCCTGTTCAAACACTTTTTGTTCTTTTTTTAATGAGGATATAACACTTACAAAATCAGAACCTACAACATATAAATTTGATGATGAAAAATGTAAATCAAGAATTGTTGAAGATTCATAAGTGAATGATGCTCTTGGTTCTTCATCACTAAGGCTCATTGTATATACGATAGTATTTAACTTTGCATTTTCCGAGTTTACAACAGCAAAAGCAATTCTGTTTGCACTATCATCAATAGCAACGGCTGTAACATAGCCATATGAAACGTTATATCGCATTTTTTCTTTAAGAGATTTGTTATATACTACAATCTCACTTTTTGTATTATCAGATGTTGTTGCAAGAACTACAACTCCTGATGCAGAAGTATCTGCACACAAAATAACATTATTGATTTTATCTTGATATATATTTTTAGTTGCTGAATCAAGTCTATATCTATGCGAACCTTGGTCATAAATAACAGCGTAATCGCCGTCAGTTTTCATAATTGGGTTTGCATAACCATGACTGTCTTTATATTGTAATTTTGCATTTGATGAGCCAATTACATTATAAGAAACATCGTTTAAAACAGCAAGTTGATTTCCTACTGAAGTAAAAATTACGTCTTTGCTTGAATCAAGTGTAAAAGGAAATTTTTCGTCATCAGATAACAAACCAGAAACACTTATTTTTCCGTTTTCATCAGTAAATTTATCTTTTAAAGAAACAAAATCCACTTCACTTATTTTCATTATAGCAATAACTACTATGAGGACAATAAGAATTATCCATATTATTTTTTGATTTCTTTTTATTTTGGCAATTTTTCTTGCCTTGCGTTCATTTTCACGCTGATTACTTGCCATAACACACCTTTAATAATTTACTCTGTTTAAATAAAGTCCCTGTGCCGGGGCAGTTTTGCCTGCTTTTTTTCTATTTTTGCTTAAAATAACTTCTTTAAGTTCGCCATCTTTAATTTTTCCTTCACTTACAAAAAGTAAAGTTCCAACCATAATACGAACCATATTATAGAGAAAGCCGTCAGCTTCCACTTTAAAATACACCATATCGCCTTCACGCCACACAGTAAAGTCTTTAACAGTTCTTACTGTATCTTCTACCCCTGAATGAGCTGAACAAAAGCCACTATAGTCATAAGTCCCTATAAAAGCTTTTGCCTCTTTATTTAGGTAATCGACATCAATAGGATAGCGATACTGAAAAGCATATTTTTCTAAAAAAGGATTTCTAATTTTACCATTATAAAGTTTATATATGTATTCTTTGGATTTCACACTATATCTTGCGTGAAAGTCGTCATCAACTTCTTCACAACTATTTACTGCAATATCTTTTGGAAGATAAGTATTAAGCGCTCTTACAACACTTTCATTGCTGATATTCATATCTGTTTTTAATGAAAGACAATACATGTTTGCATGAACGCCACTATCTGTTCTACTACAGCCCTTTATATCAAGTTTTTCACAAAACACCTTTTGAACTGCATTTTGAAACACTTCTTGAACTGTAATTGCATTTTTTTGAATCTGCCAGCCGTGATAATTTGAGCCATCATAACTTATTGTTAAAAACAAATTTCTCATAACACCGCCGCCAACAAACTATTAGAAACAAATATAAGTACAATAAATACTGCAACTATAACAAGAGCTATAAAATCTCTTTTTTCCATTTTTACAACTTTCATTTTTGTTCTTCCCTCACCGCCACGATAACAGCGACATTCCATAGCGTATGCAAGTTCGCTTGCACGTCGGAAAGAAGATATAAAGAGAGGAATTAAAATAGGAATAAGAGCTTTTGCCCTATGGATAAGTCCACCAGATTCTAAGTCGGCACCTCTTGATTTTTGTGCAGACATAATTTTATCTATTTCTTCAATTAAAGTAGGTATAAAACGAAGTGCAATAGTCATTGTCATTGCAATAGTATGAACATCTACTTTAATGTAAGTAAGCGGTTTTAAAAGTCTTTCAAGAGCATCTGTAATATCAGTTGGTGATGTTGTATAAGTGAGCATAGAACCAACAATTACAAGAAGAATGATACGAACAGCCATAAAAACAGCAGTTTCTATACCGTCAAGTGTAACTTTTAATCCAAATATTTTAAATATAGGTTCGCCTGTACCATAAAACAAATTTAAAAGTGAAGTAATAACAATAATTATACCTAATGGTTTTATACTTTTTAATATAGTTTTAATAGGAATTTTGCTTATTCCAATTACCGCAAAAACTCCTGCAACAACAATTAAAAGGGAAACCAAATTTTTACAGAAAAACAAAGATATAATTACTGCAAAAGTAAGTATTATCTTCATTCTTGCGTCCATTT
>JAHHTR010000150.1 GCA_020024515.1 Angelakisella sp. | reverse complement strand
TTATTTTTACTTTCGATTTTAAATTATATCATATTAAAAAATTATTTAAAATAGAAAAAAACACAAATAAAAACAAACACTTAAAAAAAATTATAGTTAAAAAGACATACTTACAATTTATTTAAGATATCTGTAATTATTGAATTTGAAAGTAAAAATCCTTTATCGGTAAGACCTATTCTGTTATTATTAACATTAAGTAATCTTACCTGTTCAAATTTCTTTATGAGTGGCAAGATTTTTTCTGTTCCTATGCCATATACTCTTTGTGCATAGTCTATATCAAAACCCATATCCAGTCTTAACGATAACATCAGATATTCTTCAAAATCTCCGCCAATACCGTCATTAACTATATCTTTCCATACATTTTTACTGTAAATAAACTTATTTATATCATTTTCAAAAGAAAATCTTTTTTTATCGACAAAAGAATATGCCGCCGCTCCTATTCCCAAATAATCTTTTAACTTCCAGTATGCCGTATTGTGAATACTGTTAAATCCGGACTTTGCAAAGTTACTTATTTCATAATGATTAAAACCACTATTACTTAAAGTTTTACACACATTTAGATAAATATTTGCTGTTTCATCTTCATTGGGACAATTTTCTCCTACATTTTTTGTGTAAAACTCTGTTCCTCTTTCAATATTCAACAAGTATGCCGAAATATGTTGAATATCCTGTGAAATTATATGTTCAACACTTTTAACAGCTTTTTCAACAGTTTGATTTGGTGTTGCGAGAATTATATCACAAGATATATTCCTAAATCCAGCATTTTTTGACATTTCCACAGCTTTTATTCCATCTGTGAAATTGTGTAAACGTCCCATTATTTTTAACATACCATTATCGCTGTCCTGTATGCCTATTGATATTCTGTTAAATCCTCCACTATATAGTGTTGAAAGTATTTGTTGATTTAATGTAGCTGGATTTGCCTCAAAAGTAATTTCGGCATTTGGCAACACTTTTCCACAACGATATATTTCTTCTACAATAATCAATAGCTTTTCTTTTAACAATGATGGTGTACCACCACCAAAATATATTGAATGTATAATATATTCAGAAAAATCAAATGTTTTTATCGCACGACAAAGAGCCTCTACATATTCATCAATTCTGTTTAAATCAGTAATTGAATAAAAACTGCAATAATTACATTTTCTTATGCAAAATGGTATGTGTATATATAAATATATCTCTTTTATAAAATATTCCTCCCTTACAATAAATACAAAAAAAGACGAACGTTTTATATTGTTCGTCTCATTGTAATAAAATAAACTTTTAATTATTAATAGTCTCTGACAAGTTTAACTACTTTGCCCAGTATCATTAATTCATCAACAATAATCGGCTCCATTGTGTCATTTTCAGGTTGTAATCTAAAATGTCCGTCTTCTTTGTAAAAAGTCTTTACGGTTGCGGAATCATCAATAAGAGCAACAACAATATCTCCGTTTTCGGCAATCGGTGTTTTTCGTACAATTATTGTGTCACCGTCATATATACCGACATTTATCATACTTTCGCCACGTACATTCAGTGCAAATAGCTCTCGTGGATCGCAGCCCTTTACCTCAATAGGCAAATATCCTGTAATATTTTCCACAGCAAGTATAGGAATACCGGCTGTTACTGTTCCTATTATAGGAACGCCACCCATACCACTGCTGTTTACAAAATCATCAGTGAAACGAATTGTTCGTTTTAGACCATCTTCTTTTTTTATATAACCCTTAGCTTTTAACTCTGTTAAATACTTATGTACTGTTGATGTGGATTTTATTTGCAAAGTCTCAGCAATTTCTCGTACTGTTGGTGAAAGTCCGTTTGCAACACATTCTTCTAAATACTGTAATATCTCACTTGCTTTTTTACTCAAAACTTCCATTGAATTCTTACATCTCCCTTCATATATTAATTACTCTTTTATTGTACCACATTATTTTTAAAAAGTAAACATTTGTTTGCATATATAGGAAATTTTTTAAAAAATTTATAGTTTTTTTGGTAAATTATCAGAAATAATTAACATAATATCACGCTTTTTTAATAATAAATATTTATTTAAAAAATAAGTCTAACTATCAAATTAATTTTAAAAAATAATTGTTATTATAATGCGTGTAGTACGTGAATTAGATGTAATCAAGAAAATACCTCAGCACAAAATCTATGTGTCGAGATTCGCCACTGTTATTACTGTACAAAGATATTATAACTTAAAATTTAAATATTTTTTAAGATAAGTAGTATAAATCTATGTTTATTATGATGTAAGAATATAAAAAAGACGTGAACAAAACTTTGCTCACGTTGTACATGTGGCGTTCGCCACTGGTCGGGATAACAAGATTTGAACTTGCGACTTCTGCGTCCCGAACGCAGCGCTCTACCAAGCTGAGCCATATCCCGATAAATATATAAAAAAATAACAACAATATTATATATCAAAAAAAAGATATAGTCAAGAAATAAATGTATAAAAACTTTTATTTTTACTAAACTAAAATTATGGTTATTTTTACTGTAAAAAAGGAGATTTATATAATGTATAGCTGTATTTTTTTTGGTAAACACAGTCAAAAGGTAATGAATGATATAAAAAAACTATGTGAAGAAAAACTTAATATAATTTTTTATGACAAAAAAAATTATATTATAAATAATGACTATCCAAATCTTATATTTGTTAGCGGTGAAAACAATATTAATATTGAAGGTGAAAATATCATTTTAATATTTACAGATAATGATAACTATAACATAAATATAAAAAACTGTGTAGCTGTTATTTGCGAAAATGAAAATGTTAATGCTGTAAAATTTGCCTGCGAAAAAAATTATTTGATAATAGATTACGGTATGTCGGCAAAATCAACCATAACTTTTTCGAGTGTCGGAGAAGAAAACGATATAATTTGCTTACAACGAAATATAACACTTAATGACAACACAGTTATAGAACCTATGGATATAAAACTCAATAAACATATAAAAAATCCATTTGCTGAGCTTATTTTTACCGCTATAAAAATTGTATCAATAATTGACAAATAAAAATACAGATATTTACATTAATATTTTACTCCATTCGGTATACAATATTATTGCAAACGCAATATATTAATTCTTAGAAAAACACATTAAGGAGTGTATTATAATGTCAAATAAAAAATCTAAAGCTGCTCTAAATCAAATTAAAAATGAATCTGCACAAGCTGTAGGTGTTACACTAAACCAAGGTTATAACGGTGAACTAACTTCTCGTCAAGCCGGAAGTATTGGTGGCGAAATGGTTAAACGTATGGTAGAATCTTATGAGAATAACAACTCTATGAATTCATCAAACTATCAAAGCAAATAACTATAAGTAAAATTAATAATAAGTTTTAAAATATACAAAACAATTAAGAATTTTACAAAAAAAATGGTGGCTTTATCCCACCATTTTTTTATTTATAAATATTTATATTTCCATCAGTAACAACAATATTCTTTTGTACAAAGCTCGGCAAAATCTTTTCATGTGTTATCATAATAATTGTCTTACCTTGTTGCCACAATTCTTTTAGTAGCATTAACACTTGTTCGGTATTTGCTGTATCAAGGTTGCCTGTCGGTTCGTCCGCAAGGATAATTGACGGTGAAGTAACAATGGCACGTGCAATAGCCACTCTTTGTTGCTGTCCACCTGAAAGTTGCTTTGGTAAGTGTTCTTTTCTATCAAATAGTCCTACGGATTCAAGTGCCTTTGCAGCAAGTTCTTCTCTTTTATGATGCGGTACTTTTGCATATTTTAATGGCAACATAACATTATGCAAGGCATCTAAATCACTCAGTAAATAAAATCCTTGAAATATAAAACCTATTTCTTTATTGCGAATTTGCGATAACTCTTTTCTGTTTAAACTTGATACATTGTGATTATTTAAATAATACTCCCCGCAAGTTTGAGTATCGAGACACCCCAAAATATTCATAAGTGTGCTTTTACCTGAACCTGATTTTCCTGTTATTGCAACAAATTCACCACTTTTGATTGAAAAAGTTATATTATTGAGTGCAACAACTTTATTTTCACCACTGTTATAAATTTTTGATAAATTTTTAATTTCAATTATATTATCCATTAAAGCATTCTCCTTTACTAAAATATCAAAAACAATTTACAAATAAGACTTGTAAAAAAAATCCTATTATGTTAGAATGTGCTGTCATGCATAAATATATAC
>JAHHTR010000149.1 GCA_020024515.1 Angelakisella sp. | reverse complement strand
TCAGGGAAAAACTCAGAAATATATCCTCCAAGATTCTTATCTGGAAGGAAAAGTATTTTATTATTATCTATGTTTTTCAGAATTTCAATGGCACTTGAAGATGTAACCGAAACATCACATAGGGCCTTTACTTCATAAGATGAATTTATATAACAGACTTTAAGAGCATCGGGATGCTTTTCAATCATTTCCTTAAGGTCTTCAGGAATCGCCATATCCGCCATAGGGCATCCCGCATCCTGAGCAGGCAATATTACAGTTTTCTCCGGTGACAAAATTTTTGCGCTGTCAGCCATAAATCTTACGCCGCAGAAAATAATCAGATTGCTGTCTGAATCTCTTGCAACCTTGCTTAAATAATATGAATCACCTGTAAAATCGGCAATCTCCTGAATTTCCGGATTCTGATACAGATGAGCCAGTATAAGTGCATTTTTTTCTTTTTTTAGTTTTAAAATACTATTCTTCAAATCAAATGTATTGTTATTCATGTCTTACTCCTTAATAAAGTTGTTTTTCTATATGTATATTCTAGTGTATATACACGTGTAAATATAATTATAACATTATGAATAAACCAATACAATGTAAAAATAGAATATTTGGAAATTAATAAAAACACAAAGTCGGTATGTGGTGAAATAAAACTGGAAATAAATTATTTAAGGCCCTACAATACCAGTGCAATAAGCAACAATATTATAGAGCCTGTATTTCAGATTTTATATAAAGAATAAGAATTTATTCACTAAATGCTAATAAATCAAGAACATTCTAATTAAAAATTACTAATGAATTAATCCTGATGTTTTATCATTTTCAAGTGCATATTTTAATGCATTTAAATCAACAAACATCTGAGCTCTATTTACAGAACTCAAAGCATCTCCTGCATCATATCTAAATGAAGTAAAACTGTAATCTCCAGTAAGAGAATATTTTCTTCCGTTTTTTATAAATGTACCATAAGTATTGCATTCTGCAAAGTTATGGTGATGTTTATTAGTTCCGACATATGGCTGAAGTGATATGTTCATTATAGTAGAATAGTCAAGGTTGCGAGTTTGCTTGTATGCATTCTTATTAATAACATTACTTCCATCAGATGCAAATTCTATTCTTGATGCAACGTTACTAGGTAAGTATATCTTAACCTTTCCGTTTGTGTTAGGAACAGTAATAGATGTATTTTGTTTTACAACAGGTTTTTTTACCGGTTTTGATGCTTCTATTTTTGGTGCAGTAACAAAAGTCTTTTTCATGCTATTGAAGTACGTTTTATTGAGTTCGAATCGACATCCATCTGTTCCGACTAGAGCGCCATTTTCTATTTTATTTACAACCTTGTCAAGAGCAGAGAAATATTTAACCTCGTTACTGAAATTAGGTGTTTTTCCTATATGAAGAATAACGGAATACTTTGAATTACCGCTGTATAGAGTACCTATATTTCTTTCATGGAAACCATCGCTTTCGCTATCTACATAATCAGAAACATAAATTGTAAATAGGTATCCTTTTTCTGGAGCTTTCATACTAAAAGCCACATCATTTTCGTTTAAAAAATCAACCCTGTTAGTTGTGATTAATGATGAAATATCAGGAGTTTCCTTAAAAGCAAGGTTAAATCCGGAGATATTTTTTATAAGTTTTTCATTGGTTTTGGCAGGTGTTTTTATTACCGGAGTCTGTATTGCTTTGCCGTCGATTGCTGCCTGTATATTTTTTTCAGGTAATGCGCTGTTACCACCTACAGCAAATATTTCACCAGCTTTTTTAGCTAACTCAGAAACTTTTTTATTTCCATCTGTAGGAGTAAGAAGTATGCTTGCATTTTCAGACTTTACAATGTTTATAGAGCTTAGAGCATCTGCAAAATTGTTCCCACTTACAAAAATAATGTTTTTTGCGTTAGCTTTTTCTGCTATTTTGACAGATGTATCATATCTTGAATTCCCCGCTATTCTCTGTCCGCCATCTTTTTTTACAGAGTTAGGTCCACCAAATGTGAATTTGACGTTCAAACCTGAGGCATTATAGTTTTCATTTGGCTTTACTAATAGCAGTCCCAAATTTTCTTTGCTTAAAAGAGAATATGAACTTAAAGCATCTGCATAGTTTTCACCACTTGCAACACCTACATTTTTATATCCAGAAACTTCGAGACTTTTTCTATTGGTATCATATCTGTTTAAACCGTTGATAAATACGATGTTGTCTTTAGAACCGGAATGATTTTTCACATCAGTTCTATTGCAGACTCTTCCGCCGACAAGAAAAATTTTATTTGGATTATAAACAGACATAGCAGCTTTTATTTGAGTATCGGAAAACATTGTGTTAGGAGCAAGAATCAACTTAGCATCGTACTTGTTTGCTATATTCATTGCACTCAGTGAATCAGCAAAATTATATCCGTCTGCTATAACAATATTTCTGTTTTTCTGATCAGGCTTAACTAGATTGTTAAACATGTTCAGACCTGAAGTTTCAAGACTTGTTTCAACTCTATCGTTTCCGCAGATTCTGGTATAATCTGTGAAAGCACTACTTTTTAAAGGATTGAGAGAAAATACTGTGCTTAGAGACAAGCCGATTAATAAAATTTTTTTAGATAATTTCATAATAACCTCCTAATAATAAATATAGTTTATAATTTAGAATATTCTCTACAAATATAATATACTCCTTATAAAACTCTAAATCAATCTCACTTTTAAAAAATATACAGGTATAATTAATTTAGTAAAAAAACGAAATGTTAATTACACCTGCATACTACTTCTTATCTAGAATAGCACCGCAAAAACAAAAAAATTAATAATGTATCTTAAAGACAGAAAGAAGAAAAGGGTGTAAATCTAAGGTTTGTAGAACGATATAATGTTATTTTGCATTTTATAATGATATAATAAAAAATAGACAAAAACAAACTAGAAGTTTCGATGTACAGAAATAGAGATGCGTGTAAGTACAATAGAAAAATATGGAAGTATAAGAAGAAGTAAAATCAAACTTCAAATTATGGATACGTGCTATTAAATAAGTATAGATGGGTAGAAGATTTATATTCATAGTTATAAGTAACAGTATATTATTATAAGTAAACTTTTAGTTATTATAAAACAGCAGGTGAAGAGGTAGGATTATGTTCGAACTTAAAAGAGTAGAAAAAGGGGAAGAAAAAAGAGCCTTTGAATTTATAAACGACGCGAAAAAATATTTAAAAGAAAACGGAGTAAACCAGTGGCAGAACGGTTATCCCAATATATCGACAATAGAAAGGGATGCAGAGCTGGAGAGAGGATACTTTATAATAAAAGACAAAGAAGAAATAGGATATGTCTGCATTGACTTCGGTGGAGAGCCGGGCTATGAAAAAATAGACGGAAAATGGAAAAGCAGTGGGAAATACTCAGTAATACACAGAATGACAATAAAAAACACATTCAGAAACAGTGGAATAGCCTTTGAAGTATTCAGGTTGGCAGAGGAACTCACATTGAAAAACAAAATATACAGTGTAAAAGTAGACACAGATAACAGTAATAAAAAAATGCAGCACATAATATCCAAATCAGGATACGAATACTGCGGTATTATAATATCCGAAGACGGCGGTGAAAGACTGGCTTACGAAAAAACTATAAAAAAATTATAAAAAACTATTGACGGATGCAAAACAAAGTGGTATATTATTACTTGTCCTTGAGACAGGGACAAAATATAAAAACAAAAAGTTTTAAATCAGCCAAAACTTAAAAACAAAAAAAGTGTTGACAAAACGCTTAAAACATGTTATTATAAATAAGTCGTCAAAACGACGGCAAATGAACTTTGAAAATTGAACAGCAGGTTAATTCAATAGCTTTTAATAGCAAATTGATTAATCGTTTAAACAAGCAAACTTGTTTAAACCACAAACAAACCAAGCCAGATATTTCTAAATATAGGATAATAGCTGAGCGGACAAATTTTTTAATGAGAGTTTGATCCTGGCTCAGGATGAACGCTGGCGGCGTGCCTAACACATGCAAGTCGAGCGCGGTTGATTTGGTGCTTGCACCGATGAAAACTGAGCGGCGGACGGGTGAGTAACGCGTGGGTAACCTGCCCTGTACATATGGATAACATGCTGAAAAGCATACTAATACACAATAACGTACACAGAAGGCATCTTCAGTGTATCAAAGCGTTAGCGGTACAGGATGGACCCGCGTCTGATTAGCTAGTTGGTGGGGTAAAAGCCTACCAAGGCGACGATCAGTAGCCGACCTGAGAGGGTGATCGGCCACATTGGA
>JAHHTR010000148.1 GCA_020024515.1 Angelakisella sp. | reverse complement strand
AATATAACGAGGTGTAACTCAGTTTGGCTAGAGTGCCTGCTTTGGGAGCAGGATGCCGCAGGTTCGAGTCCTGTCACCTCGACCACATAGCGTTGAGCAATTTGCTCAACGCTATTTGTTTTTTACAAAACCTTTCTTAATCATAGCATAGGAACATAAATTTCATTTTATATACAAAAACACCCCATCAAGCAAAAGCTTAATGGGGTGTTTATCTAATAGTCACGTTTTTCTACTTTGATTGACAAAGATTAATAAGTAATTTATAATAATTTGAAAATATTTGGATAATTATATTAAAAATATGTTAAGTAGTATTATTATTGTATTGTCTGAAGATATAAATTGAATTTTTACTAAAATTCAATTTATCTGTATTAAAGAAACAACTATTCAAGATTTCAATGATTTTAAATCATTAGAAATTCAATACTTCAGAAATATTATATTGCAAGAGAAATTAGCATGTATAAATATTTATAGATTTTTATAAAATAACAGTTACCTTTATAAAGAAGCATAAAAATAACTAAGTTACACTCAGGGGGCAAAATAATGAAAAATAACAAGTGGGATAATACTATTCCGGTTGAAAAAAGCTCTTATATTTGTGATGACGAAATTACATATATTGGATTAGACTCCTTCGAGCATGATCCCCACAAACTAACAATGCTCGATCTCTTCTGCGGTGCGGGTGGTTTTGCAGTAGGCTGTTCTTGGGCGGGATTTGAATCGGTTTTAGGAATTGATCATCTTGAACCCGCGATGAAAACATGGTGCTATAATCACCCAAATGCAATTGGATGCTTAGGTGATATAGCGAAAATTGATGCTAATCACATAAAAAAACTACTTGCGTCTAAAGGAATTGAAAAAGTTCACTTGATTACAGGTGGAGTTCCGTGCCAAGGATTTTCTATTGCAAACAGAAAACATAACGATAATGATGAGCGAAACTTTCTCTTTCTTGAATATATGAAATTCGTTGAGACGTTTCTACCAGAATATATTATTCTTGAGAATGTATCTGGAATGAGAAGTACAGCCGGAGGTCAGTTTGAAAATGATATAAAAGAATACATGACAAAGTTAGGCTATGTCCCAACTGTAAAATTAGTGAACGCAGCAGAATATGGCATACCACAGTTGCGCCAACGACTAATATTTGTAGGTGTTAGGAGAGATTCTGGTCTGACTATTCCCTATAAATTTCCAAATGGTAGTTTTTGTGGTAAATATAGGACGGTATCTGACGCCATTTCTGATTTACCTAAGTTAAAAAATAACGAATGTGCAAAAGAATATATTGATGAGCCAATAACAGAATACCAACGACTAATGAGAGGTTTAGGTGAAATTAAAGAAATAACAAAAGCCAATAAATTATCCAACCATGTTGCACCTAATCACCCACAAGAAACAATTGACAGAATAGCAAATACGCTTCCTGGGCAAGCAATGTACCCTAAGTTTAAACAAAGAATTCGCTTAAAAAGCGATGCTCCGAGTCCAACTCAACTTGCAGGCGGAATTAGACCACAATTTCAATTTGGTCACCCTAGTCAGCCTCGTGGATTAACAATTAGAGAAAGAGCACGTATACAGAGCTTTCCTGACAGTTATGTTTTTAAAGGTGGAACTGTTCAAGAAAGAGTCCAAACAGGTAACGCCGTTCCACCACTTTTAATTTACAATATTGCAAAGCCTATAGCTCTGGATATTCGCAAAAAGGAGAAAAAACAAATGTATAGAGTTTGGTATAGTACTGAAAGTTTTGCAGATTATGTTATAGATCATACTGCTTTAAAGAGTATGGATCTTGTTAAAAACAAAATATATGAGAGTGATGCTAACAATCCAACAAGATTCCATACCATGCCAGATCATATTAGGAAAATATTATATCTTGATGCTCCAGATTTGATTGTAGAAAGAGATAATGAGCCTATTTTCTCAATCGAAGTTACAACTGAGGCAGGTACTGGACACAATGCTTTTCAACGTTTTGCAAGAATTGCTGCAGCAGTTGAAAATAGTGTACCGGCTTTTTATATATATCCGGAAGGAAAACTTATTTCTCGCAAATCAGCAACAACAAAGTGGGACGAAATAAACCCATTAATATTTCGTGCTCTTGAAGCAGTTATGAGCGTATATGGAATTCCTGCGCTTCTTTATTATTTTCCATCCGATATTGCGTTATTTAGAAGCCATCCTGAATTGGCACCTCATAGTTCCGATAAGGGGTTGCATTTTGATTCCGACATAATAAACTATTCTGGATGTCCTGACTCCAGTGCAGCTAGCATGCAGAAAATGTTTGAAGCATTTAATGAGATTCTTACACTTACTGACAAATACGGAGTAATTCCAGCAAGAAGTAAACTGCTTTCCAATATTGTTATTCGAGACCAAAGAAACTATATGCAAAGTGAGTATACTTCAAAAGCTGGAACAAGAAATGCTGGTGACATGTCTCCGCTTTCTGCTGTTAAAGAGGTTCCTACAGAATATTTGTTAAACTACTTGGCTCAATATGAGGTAGATGGATATAAACTTGGTGAATTACTTCGTGGAAGAGACACAACAGTACTATATCAAATAAATGCTGCGTTTAGGGGAGATCCATATCCAGGATGTCTCGCTGCAATCGATTATTTGATGTGTAGAGAAGGCTTAACATTTGAGGATAGACGAAAGAATCTTGTAATGGCTTGGGGAAATGTTGAAATTGATGATAAAAACAGAACACTATCAATTAATAATGTAAATAACTCAACCATTACAGATTTCTTTAATTCTGTAAAAAGTTGTGCAAGTAAGAATCTACTTATAAAAAATTATAACGATTTGGCAAATAGCGAAATACCAAGATATTTTATGCAGGTTCGATACGGCTCTGCGTACTCGAAAGTAAAACATATTCGAGTTTATTCCTATTTTGCGGATGCAATATTGTTTCCAGATGGATCACTTTGGAGAGACGCATAATGAGGGAAGAACAAGTAACAAAAAAAATATTAAAATGGTTAATTGATAACCATTGGACTATCGTTTGTTTTGATTTTCCTCAAAGTGGAACAGGTCATTTTCTTCATCCAAATGGATCCATTTACAAGAATAAAGATGCAATAAATCCAGATATCGTCGCAGTAAAGAACAAGAACTGCGTTTTCTTTGAAAATAAAGATAGATTTTACTACCCTGATTATATAAAACAAAACGAACTTAGAGAAAATAATAATTATACAAATGATATAAATAAATTATTGAAAAACTTTGTTGTAGATAAAATCTATTACGGTATTGGTTTGCCTATAGAAAAACATGATGCTCGATCAAGAAAATCAACTTCACTAGTCGACTTTATCATAGGTATAAAAAATGATGGCAATATTCAAGTACTTTATTCAATAAATAACCAATTGTTTTAGTTTTATAAATTTTTGGTGAAACTCTTCTACGTTGTTTAGGCAAGGTTTTGAGTTTAAAATTAAAACTATAACTCTGAATAATTTTTGTAAAGCAACTACTTTTACAAAAGCATTTGACTTTTAAAAAAATTAAGCGTAAAATAAGTGCGAAATATAAAAGATAATTTAATAAATAAACTACATGGGAGCTTGTGTTACAGGCTGAGAGTAAGGTATAACCTTAGACCGATTACCTGATTTGGATAATGCCAACGTAGGGATATATGATACATATGTATATACACGGAAGTTACTAAATCAAGTAACTTCCGTGTATTTTTTTATTTATCAAAAGAGATGGTAAGAAGATGATAAAAGGAGCAATTTTTGATGTAGATGGAACTCTTTTAAATTCCATGTACATTTGGGAAAACATTGGCGAAGAATATCTTCGCTCACTCGGGATTGAACCCGAAAAAAACCTTAGGGCAAAAATTAAAGCACTTAGCTTATATCAATCAGCCTGCTACTTTCAAAATGAATACGGCGTTCAATTATCTACTGACGAAATAATGAACGGCATAAACAAAATGATAGAAGATTTTTACTTAAACAAGGCTGAACTTAAAGACGGTGTTGCAGACTTTTTACACGAATTAAAAAACAACGGTGTAAAAATGTGCATTGCAACTGCTACTGACAGATATTTAGTTGAGAGTGCACTTAAAAGATGCAAAGTGCTTAACTATTTTTCAGAGATATTTACCTGCACTTCAGTAGGTCATGGAAAAGACGAGCCTATAATTTACAGAGAGGCAACAAATCATCTTAATATTGACAAAAAAGACGTTATCATTTTTGAAGATGCACTATACGCCGTTAAAACTGCAAAAGCAGACGGTTTTACAGTAGCATCTATATATGACAGTTCTGAAACAAATCAAGACGAAATAAAATCACTTTCAGATTTTCATTTTTCTGATTTTTCAGACACAAGTTCATTTTGGAAATTTGCTTTGTAAAAAGCTAAAATAAAACAAAATAAAAAATGCGGCAGATCGGGGGCACCACTTTCTGTCGCTCAATAAAAATAATGCAAATAACAAAGGAGAAAATCAATGAAAAAAGCATTATCAATCGCTGGCAGTGATTGCAGCGGAGGCGC